>NZ_JBRESC010000002.1:0-281105 GCF_056726085.1 Vibrio sp. 2433-A1 | reverse complement strand
GTCGAACCCCTGTTACCGCCGTGAAAGGGCGGTGTCCTAGGCCTCTAGACGAACGGGACACTAGATTCTTACTAAGTAAGAATGGTGGAGCTAATCGGGATCGAACCGATGACCTCTTCACTGCCAGCGAAGCGCTCTCCCAGCTGAGCTATAGCCCCTCAAAGCTCTAATAAAGACATATCAATCTGTGTGGACACTCATCGTGAGTAATCATCGTATAAGGAGGTGATCCAGCCCCAGGTTCCCCTAGGGCTACCTTGTTACGACTTCACCCCAGTCATGAACCACAAAGTGGTAAGCGTTCTCCCGAAGGTTAAACTACCTACTTCTTTTGCAGCCCACTCCCATGGTGTGACGGGCGGTGTGTACAAGGCCCGGGAACGTATTCACCGTGGCATTCTGATCCACGATTACTAGCGATTCCGACTTCATGGAGTCGAGTTGCAGACTCCAATCCGGACTACGACGCACTTTTTGGGATTCGCTCACTTTCGCAAGTTGGCTGCCCTCTGTATGCGCCATTGTAGCACGTGTGTAGCCCTACTCGTAAGGGCCATGATGACTTGACGTCGTCCCCACCTTCCTCCGGTTTATCACCGGCAGTCTCCCTGGAGTTCCCGACATTACTCGCTGGCAAACAAGGATAAGGGTTGCGCTCGTTGCGGGACTTAACCCAACATTTCACAACACGAGCTGACGACAGCCATGCAGCACCTGTCTCTCAGTTCCCGAAGGCACAAGACTGTCTCCAGTCTCTTCTGAGGATGTCAAGAGTAGGTAAGGTTCTTCGCGTTGCATCGAATTAAACCACATGCTCCACCGCTTGTGCGGGCCCCCGTCAATTCATTTGAGTTTTAATCTTGCGACCGTACTCCCCAGGCGGTCTACTTAACGCGTTAGCTCCGAAAGCCACGGCTCAAGGCCACAACCTCCAAGTAGACATCGTTTACGGCGTGGACTACCAGGGTATCTAATCCTGTTTGCTCCCCACGCTTTCGCATCTGAGTGTCAGTATCTGTCCAGGGGGCCGCCTTCGCCACCGGTATTCCTTCAGATCTCTACGCATTTCACCGCTACACCTGAAATTCTACCCCCCTCTACAGTACTCTAGTCTGCCAGTTTCAAATGCAATTCCGAGGTTGAGCCCCGGGCTTTCACATCTGACTTAACAAACCACCTGCATGCGCTTTACGCCCAGTAATTCCGATTAACGCTCGCACCCTCCGTATTACCGCGGCTGCTGGCACGGAGTTAGCCGGTGCTTCTTCTGCAGCTAACGTCAAATCCATACGCTATTAACGTATGAACCTTCCTCACTGCTGAAAGTACTTTACAACCCGAAGGCCTTCTTCATACACGCGGCATGGCTGCATCAGGCTTGCGCCCATTGTGCAATATTCCCCACTGCTGCCTCCCGTAGGAGTCTGGACCGTGTCTCAGTTCCAGTGTGGCTGATCATCCTCTCAGACCAGCTAGGGATCGTCGCCTTGGTGAGCCCTTACCTCACCAACTAGCTAATCCCACCTGGGCATATCCTGACGCGAGAGGCCCGAAGGTCCCCCTCTTTGGCCCGAAGGCATTATGCGGTATTAGCCATCGTTTCCAATGGTTATCCCCCACATCAGGGCAATTTCCCAGGCATTACTCACCCGTCCGCCGCTCGACGCCCTTAACGTTCCCCGAAGGTTCAGTTAAGTCGTTTCCGCTCGACTTGCATGTGTTAGGCCTGCCGCCAGCGTTCAATCTGAGCCATGATCAAACTCTTCAATTTAAAAGTTTTGATTCCCTAAATTAATAGGGTAAGGCTTAATGAATACTGACTTCAAAACCACTGTGTAATTTTAAAGCTATTATCGTTCCAACAGAACGATAATGAATTGACTGTGCCAAGACTAAGTTTCCTTTTTCAAAGAAAGCTAATCTCGTTTGGTCACTTCGTTTCATTGAAACCTAATTTGAAGCCTAAGCTTCTAATTGGATTATCATCAACGAGTGCCCACACAGATTGATAGGTCTATATTTTTAAAGAGCTTCTCTCCTTTGTGACTTACATCACTTCGAAAGAGGCGGCTATTGTAGCGAGTTAAAGTTTAGTGTCAACCACTTTTCTCAAACTTTCTTCAAACGTTTCCGCTTGGCTACTTAACCGTGTCAACCTTTCTTGAACCCTTGTGAGCTCTTGCCCTGTCGACGAGGAGGCATTATAGAGATCGCGCTCACATTGGCAAGCGTTATTTTGAAAAAATTGCAAAAACAACGATTAACAGACCAACTTTCATCCAAAGCCTTATTTATCCATCTTTACCCCTAGAAAACAAACACAATACCCACAGACTTATCCACATTTGCCATTTGGAGATACAAAAAGGGCCGCTTTCGCGACCCTTCTCTTTCTATATATAAGCAAACAGATCAGATTCCCGAACCATCTTGCTCTCTATCATCTTCATGGAGACCACATTCTCGCTTCAAACCAAAGAAACGCGTTTCTTCTTCTGCCATTCCCGGTTCCCACTTCTTAGTGGTATGGGTATCCCCCACCGAAAGGTAGCCTTCGTCCCATAGTGGATGGTATGAAAGTCCGTTCTCTTCTAAATAGTAGTGAACATCTTTATTACTCCAGTCGATCACTGGTAAGAACTTGAACACACCATTTTGCACAGAGAGAATTGGTAAGTTGGTACGTGATTTAGATTGTTCACGGCGCAAACCAGAAAACCATGTCCCCGCTTTTAACTCATCTAAAGCACGGCGCATAGGTTCCACTTTATTAATCTTGTTGTACTTCTCTATACCATCGATACCTTGTTCCCACAATTTACCGTAACGCGCCTCTTGCCAGTGCGCGCTTTGCGCAGAGCGGTACACTTTTAAGTTCAGTGTCAACTGATCACTTAATTGATCAATGAAACGGTACGTCTCCGGAAACAAATAACCTGTGTCCGTCAATATAACTGGAATATCAGGTTTCTGCTGAGTAACAAGATGTAGCATAACCGCAGCTTGGATACCAAAGCTTGATGATACGACGAACTTACCTTCTAGGTTTTCGAGTGCCCAAGCAACTCTTTGCTGTGCAGTTAGCTGTTCTAACTCCGCATTAATTTCTGCAAGACGGAGAATCTGCTCCGTCTTAGTCAATGAGAGCAGTTCTGCTAACTTCGGTTTGGAAGCAACAGAATCAAGCATGTAAATCCCTCTTAGATACTTTAACTTCTTGGATGATTCCAGCTCGGATTGTGAAATCACCAAACCCTTCGTCAGCTTCACGCTCTTTAGCCCAGCAGCCAACTAGCTGATCAATTTCTTCAAGTATCTGTTTGTCTGTGATGTTCTCTTTATACATCTTCGGAATACGCGTTCCCGCTCGGTTACCACCGAGGTGAAGGTTATAACGACCAGGCGCTTTACCCACTAAACCAATTTCGGCCAACATTGCGCGGCCACAACCATTTGGACAACCTGTAACGCGAAGGATGATATTTTCTTCTTTTGGCAAACCGTGTTTCTCAAGGATGCCTTCTACATCAGTCACAAACTGAGGTAAGAAGCGTTCCGCCTCTGCCATTGCTAGAGGACAAGTTGGGAATGCCACACACGCCATTGAGCTTTTACGCTGTTCACTGACATTATCATCAATCAAACCGTGCTCACGCGCAATCTTCTCTATCTTCGCTTTGTGGCTCTTAGCCACACCAGCAACAATTAAGTTCTGGTTCGCTGTCATACGGAAATCACCTTTATGGATCTTGGCAATTTCAGCAACACCGGTTTTCAATGGTTTACCCGGGAAGTCCAGTAGACGACCGTTTTCAATAAACAACGCTAAGTGGTGTTTACCATCGATACCTTCAACCCAGCCGATACGATCGCCACGATCTGTGAACTCGTATGGACGGCTATCGCCAAACTTAACGTTAGCACGCTTTTCTACTTCCGCTTTAAATACATCAATACCAACACGGTCTAGTGTGTATTTAGTTTTAGCGTTCTTACGGTTTGAACGGTTACCCCAGTCACGTTGAGTCGTTACGACTGCAGCTGCAACATCAAGTGTCTTTTCTAATGGAACAAAACCAAAGTCATCGGCACGGCGAGCATAAGTAGAAGTATCACCGTGAGTCATTGCTAGACCGCCACCGACTAAGACATTAAAGCCCACCAGCTTGCCGTTCTCACCAATAGCGACGAAGTTCAGGTCGTTAGCATGAACATCAACATCGTTTTGCGGCGGAATCACAACCGTTGTTTTGAACTTACGAGGTAGGTAAGTCTTACCTAGAATTGGCTCATCATCGTCGGTTGTTTCTACTTTTTCACCATCTAACCAAATTTCCGCATACGCTTTAGTCTTAGGTAATAAATGCTCACTGATTTTTTTCGCCCATTCGTAAGCTTCTTGGTGTAGCTCAGATTCAACTGGGTTAGTGGTACATAAAACATTTCGGTTAACGTCACCCGCTGTCGCGATGGAATCAATACCAATGCTGTTCAGCGTTTGGTGCATCAGCTTGATGTTCGGCTTCAGAACACCGTGGAACTGGAACGTTTGACGTGTGGTCAGACGAATACTGCCATACAGAGATTGTTCTGTTGCAAATTTATCAATCGCTAGCCACTGCTTTGGTGTGATGATGCCCCCTGGCATACGAGCTCGAAGCATTACATTATGCAAAGGCTCTAGCTTTTGCTTAGCACGTTCGTTTCTAATATCACGGTCATCTTGTTGATACATACCGTGGAAACGAATTAGTTGAAAGTTATCTGCGGTAAAACCACCAGTAATTCTGTCTTGAAGATCTTGCTCAATCGTCCCGCGCAGGAAATTACTTTGTGTTTTTAGACGTTCGTTATCGGAAAGCTTTCCTAACTCTTGGTCTAATACCACCTGTTTATTATTGTCAGTAGAAAAAGTCATTAGTACACATCCCTTTGGTAACGTTTCGCTTTACGCAACTCATTAATAAATTCTTCAGCGTCATCACGCGACATCTTGCCTTGTTGCTCCGCAACAATAACTAGTGCTTCATGGACATCTTTAGCCATACGAGTCGCATCACCACATACATAGATGTATGCTCCTTCTTGGACCCACTGCCACACTTGCTCTGCATTTTCTAAGATACGATGTTGTACATAGACTTTTTCAGATTGGTCACGACTAAACGCGACATCTAAACGGTTAAGTACACCTGACTTTAGGTACTTTTGCCATTCAACTTGATAGAGAAAATCTTGAGTAAAGGTACGGTCACCAAAGAATAACCAGTTCTTACCTTCAGCATCACGATTGTCACGCTCTTGAATAAAGCTACGGAAAGGAGCAATACCGGTTCCCGGCCCAATCATGATTAATGGTGTATTGTCATCTTGTGGTAGTTTGAAGTTATTATTGTTTTCAACAAACACTTTCACTTCACCGCCTTCTTCTAAACGTTGAGATAGGAAGCTCGACGCACCACCAAAGCGTTTTTCATCACCTTTGTCATATTCAACCAAGCCAACTGTTAAATGAACTTCGTCATCGACTTCTGTTTGGCTTGATGCAATCGAATATAGGCGCGGCGTTAAACGACGAAGTAGGCCAACTAACTGTTCAGCGGAAAGTTTGGTTTTCTTCTCAGCTAGCACATCAACAACTTGAGTGTTACCTGCGTATTCGCGAAGCTTATCTTTATCTTCCACCAGCTTCTCAAGCTTTTTACTCGCCGATAACTCAGCAAACTTAGTCACAAGCTGCGGGTTAGCGGCCGTAATTTCATATTTGCTGACAAGCGCACTGTGAATTGAAAGACTCTCACCATCAACTTCAACACTCTCTACACCAGAAAGGCCGACTTTATTGAGGATGGCATTAGCCAATTCAGAGCTGTTTTCAAACCAAACACCCAACGCGTCACCTGGTTGATAGGTTAACCCTGACTCACCTAAATCAATTTCAACATGGCGAACATCTTTGCCTGAATCACGACCAGTGATTTTTTGGCTAGTCAGCAAAGTGGCCGTATATGGGTTCTGCTTATTATAAGGAGAGTGACCAGGTGCAGCTTGACCTACAGGTAGTTGAACCACTTCAGCTTCAGCGCCTGAAGAAAGTGCCTCTTTTACTTTATCTAGTGCTTTTGCGCGCCATTCAGAAGCAGAGGCTTCGTAGTCGACATCACAATCAATGCGATCAATAAACGGCGTCGCACCTAACTTAGATAAAAAGGCATCAAAGTCTTTACCCGTCTGGCAGAAGAATTCATAACTTGAATCCCCTAAACCAATCACGGCGTACTGTAGATTTAGCAATTTAGGTGCTTTCTTTGACTGCAAGAACTCATGGAGCTCAATTGCATTGTCTGGAGCTTCACCTTCACCATTAGTTGAAGCGACAAAAATAACATGCGTTTCTTTGGCGAGGTTCTTACCTTTGTAATCACTGGCGTCAAACAACTCAACGGCAATACCTTGAGCTTTCGCTTCTTGCTCTAACGCTTCAGCAACACCTTTAGCGTTACCCGTTTGAGAAGCAAAAATAATTGATAGTTTACCTGCAGGCTTAGCGACTACTGCTGCTGCAGCCTGATTGATCGGCGCAGATGCCGCCGCTGGTTGAGCTTGTGCTAACCCCCAAAAATAACCACTTACCCAAGCTAGTTGCTGAGTAGATAGATCCGCGACAGTTTGTTGTAACGAGCTTAGCTGCTGATCATTCAACGGCGCTGCGATTGACGGTAGTTCTTGTGGTGTGTTTCCTTGAGAGGACACATTCTTGTTTAAAGACATGGTCTCGACATCCCTATTCATTGCGTGATGATAGATTAACCACTCTTTTTAATAACAAGAAAGAATAGAAGTGAATGTTTTATAACTTTTTGAATTAAAGAACGAAGAAAGTTTAGTCAGCGGCGACTATTTCGCTTCGACACGAACCTGCTTAAACCCTACCGCCATTGCTGATTTTGAAGCGAGGTCGAGATCAACGTAGTGACACTCTTCCCCGTGAGAGTCAGTCAGGAGCACAAACCCACCTCGGGCATGACGAAATTCCACTATCCAACTCCCCTCTTGAGCGGAAGGTTCAATAATGGCTTCAATGAGTTGCTGCTCTCGATAAAGATTTCGAAGTTCAGTAATCGTCATGAGATTCCTTTCTCTGAGGTTAAAAAAATTATTCCTTACTAAGCATGGTCAATCAGAAAAAAAGTGCTAAATGAAATGGGCAGATATAATGAATAGGTATAAAAAAACGCCGCTTTAGAAAGCGGCGTTTTAAGCAATTTTGTATCGCAATTAAAATGCGAACTCAGCACCAAGGAAGAAACCATTCGCGAAGATAAATGGCTTGCCTAGATCTGAATTTTCATTGGCGCTGAAGATATCTTTAGACTCTAAGTCGATCACACGGTAGCCACCGCGAATCGCTAGCGTATTAGAGCCTAATGGTAGACGGTACTGCATACCCGCCATGAGGTCAGTACTCTTGATACCACTGCTGTTACCGAAGTTCATTTCACCGATAATATCGAAGTTAGTATTGGGTACAGTCAGCTCTGCATAACCATACCAAGCCCAAATCGTCTCATCAAAAGTTCGCTGCTCACCTGTCACAGCTTCAACATATTTAGTATTGCCTAAGTCGCTAACCGTAATACCCGCATCAAAGTGCATCAAGTCATGTTCAAGGATTCGGTAATAAAGCGTCACATCTAGTTTATCAAACGCCATGTAATCGGCATCAACCGAACCATAACGGATACGGGCATCTGGCACATACTTAACATCATGTTCGATCGCCGCATATACAGTAGGCGTGGTAGTACTATCACGTTTCGCTTCATTAACTTCCGTGCTTGGCCACCACATCTCTGCGCCTAACTTAGTCGTTAGTGATGATTCAGCGAAGGCTGATGTAGAAATAACAGCAGCTAATGCAGTGACGGTTTTCAAACCCATGAGGTGAACTCTCCAAATATTTGCGTCAATCAGCGTGACCAGACAAGCTGTTGATGGCTAGATAAATATGACATTGCTCAAATTCTATCATATTCAATCGTCTAGCCAGCAAAATTTATCTTACCAGATGCAATTATCTCGGTTGAGCGACATGGTTCTTGAAAAACCAGATCCCCAGAGCAATAACCATAAGCCACGGGATCAGTTTAATCACTGCGCCAATCATCCCTAGCAGCAACATCACAACCAATGAAAAAGCCACACCTGCAAATACCGTTACCATAGTTACGCCAGTAACCAATAGTGTCGCCACAAATACCAAAATAAAGATCAGTTCAAACATATGATTCTCCTTAGTTCTCACTCAATCTACTTTCAGGATGTATGCCAACTCCAAAAAAAACCTAAACAATTGAATTACAAGCAATAAAAAAGAGCGCCAATAAATAGCGCTCTTTTCAATCATTCAAGTTGGTAAATTTAACCAAGCTTAGTGGTATTTTTTACACATCTAACTCTTTTGGTATTTTAGCCAACGCAGCTTCAACGACCTCGATACCCGAACCGGGTTTATGAGCATTTTCACTAATGTAACGACGCCATTGACGTGCACCCGGCATGTTTTGGAACAAACCAAGCATATGACGAGTGATATGACCTAAGTAAGCCCCGTTCGACAGCTGTTGCTCAATGTATGGATACATCTCTTCAACCACTTGAGTGCGCTCTTTAATTGGCTTATCTAAACCAAAGATTTGCTGATCGACCTCAGCAAGAATATATGGGTTCTGATACGCTTCGCGACCAACCATTACACCATCAAGATGCTGCAAGTGCTCTTTGGTCTCCTGTAACGTTTTCACGCCACCATTGACAGCAATCACTAAGTGAGAGAAATCTTTCTTTAGCTGATAGGCACGAGGGTAATCTAGTGGTGGGATTTCACGATTCTCTTTCGGACTTAAACCTGACAGCCAAGCTTTACGGGCATGGATGGTGAACTGCTCACAGCCACCCTTCTCTGACACGATAGACACAAAGTCGGTCAGAAACTCATACGAATCCTGATCATCAATACCAATACGCGTTTTGACTGTTACTGGAACATCAACCACATCACGCATTGCTGCAACGCAATCTGCCACCAGCTGAGGCTCGCCCATTAAGCATGCACCGAAGCGACCGTTCTGTACTCGGTCAGACGGGCAACCTACATTGAGGTTAATTTCATCGTAGCCACGCTCTGCCGCCAGCTTGGCACAAGTCGCTAAATCCTGTGGGTTTGAACCACCTAGCTGTAGCGCTACGGGATGCTCTTCTTGGTTGTACGCTAGGAAGTCACCTTTACCATGAATGATCGCACCTGTTGTAACCATCTCTGTATAAAGCAGAGTTTCGTTAGTCAACAAACGGTGGAAGTAACGGCAATGACGATCCGTCCAATCCAACATCGGAGCAATGCTAAAACGATTAGCCTTAAATCTATTGGGGTTCTTTGATTTATCTAGGTTCATAAAGGATTCACTCAAACTCAGTTTTGCTGCGCTTTGCGTTGAATTGCGTAATTTTGCCGTTCATGGTACACCTATAGTACACCTTTAATTTACTTAGTCGGTACGCCTTTAAGAGAAATAACGATGGCTTCTTTTAGCATTCAAACTCGGACGCTCGCCAGTGGCGAGAAGCGCTATAAAGCGACAATTACTGTCAAAAAGAATGGGCGAATTGTACACCGATTTGCCAAAACACATAAGAAAAAAGCGATTGCTACGGCTTGGGCAAAGAACCAAGTTTCTGAGATTGAAATTAAAGGTCTTAAAACTCAAAGGCCTACCACCATTGCAGAGCTACTCGATTGTTATATAGCAGAGCGCGACTTGTGGGATAACACAGGGCGTACCAAGCAGTACGTCATTAAAATGCTCCGTGATTGTAATATCGCCAATGTTCAAACTAATAGCCTGACTACCGCTGATCTCATTCAACACTGTAAAGATAGAAAGGGAGCAGGCGCAAAACCAGTGACCATTTATCATGATGTTGCTTACCTGCGTTCTGTAATGAAAAAGGCGAACCCTGTTTTTAACATTGAGGCGAACTACGCTGTCTTTGAAGAAGCAGTGCCGGTACTCATTGATATGAAGTTAGTGGGTAAATCCGAAAGGCGTACCAGAAGACCAACTGAAGGCGAACTTGAGAAGCTAAAGCAAGGTTTGCTTGAGCGCGAAAACTATAGACCTAATGGCCCTACTCGTATTCCATTTATCGACATTTTAGACTTTAGCGTCTTAACTTGTATGCGAATTGGTGAGGTATGCGGCCTACGATGGGAAGACCTAAATCAAGAGAATAGAACCGTTGTAGTTCGTGATCGTAAAGACCCACGAAAAAAAGAAGGTAACCATATGATTGTTCCTTTGCTTGGTGAATCTATGGACATTGTTTTACGCCAAGAACGCAAAGGTGACCGGATATTCCCGTATAACTCTCGAAGCGTTACAGCAGGCTTTCAGAGGGTGCGTAATAGCCTAGGGATAGAAGACTTGCGCTATCATGATTTGAGACGAGAAGGAGCCAGTAGGCTTTTTGAGCTGGGTTACTCGATAGAAGAAGTCGCTCAAGTAACAGGGCACAGAAACCTCAATATTCTGTGGCAGGTGTATACTCAGTTATTTCCTCACAAATTACATAATAAGAGCTCATAAAATTTCAAGCTCACCACACAAAATTGTTCAAATTTTGACTTTTAGTGCTGTTAACGAGTTGTACAAAGTGATACTGTGGGCATAACAAAAAGCAATAAATCGCAGTTTAACGCAATTTATTGCAAGTTGTTGCTTAACATTTAGACTGAATTGGCATAGAATCCGAGCCAATTTTCTAAACATCAGTCTGGCCCAAAAATGACAACACAAAAGCAACAAGCCAATGAGCAAGCTGTTTATCAGCGTATTCAGGATTTAGTGAAGTTTGCACGTAGTGTACTTCATCTACCGTTTATCGAGTTAGACTTAGTGAACCCATCATTCACTGTTCTAGCTAAAACATGCGACTTAATTGCAGCAATTTTACGCCAAGAAGCTAAAGGTGCTGAAGCCAAACAAGCTGAACAAGTTGCTGATTATATGCGAGATATCGCTATTGCAATAGTTGATCGTGATGATGAAGCCATTGTCGATCACATGTGCATCCTTGATGAGTTTTTAGAGCAAAACAATGCAAAGACTCAAGGTACTACTACTATTAAAGTAGTTAAATAATTTTCTATACAAGTGAGAGGTCACTAGGAGTACAACTATGAGTAATGAAAGCTACAAGACTATTATGTCTTTATTAGATGTTGTTGAAGCAGAGCTTAATAAAATTGCTGAAGTGGTTGGTCATGTTAGTTTTGAAAAGTTCATGGCTAACGAAGAAAAGAAGCAAGCAGCATAATTAAGCTTGAAGACTTCCAGTGAAAAGGAGCCTATTGGCTCCTTTTTTGTATTTAAACATTTACAATACTATCTAACAAAACGCCTTCTCATGCTCTCCCAATCAATACATTCTGCACCGTAAACTACCTTACTTTTTAAATTTGCTGATTGTTTCGAACACTTTATCGGCCGTTTCTAATGTCAGTTCTGTTGGATGCTTGCTCTTATGAACCATTTCAAGAATATCATCGAGACTCATAAACATATCAGCCAGTTTTTTATTAGTCTCCAGTTCAAGCTCTGGGTCTGTTGAGTGGACTAGTTGAGACACAAATGAGCTACCTCCACGCAAAAAGCCGTCTAAGTGTGTATAGCGCAGACGAATCATCATGTAGGTTCGATACTGAGAAAAATGAAACAGTGAGATAAACAGTAAAGAAGTAATAATGCTTCCCTTCAAAATATAACTGTTTATCCCCTCAATGCCTGTAAGATAAAAGTGTTCTAATAAGACAGCTATAGGAATACAAACCAACGTACCAATAAAGAATCTCATAAACCATGTTTCCTTACTTCTTGCAGCGCTTAGTTCATTCTCTATGTTAACTCCAAAATCTTCAGCCTGCTTTAAAGTGGATTTAAAGTCCTTAAGCTCGTCAAGTCCTTCTTGAAAATCTTCTCGAACTTTCTTAGTTAACTCCTCAATGCGTTTTTCAGTATTTGCAAAAATAGAGACTTCTAGCTCTGAAATACGGTTTATAAACAGTTCTTCCACTCGAAGGATTGAAGAATACTCATCGGTTAACAGTTTAAGCGACTTATAATGCTTTAAGAATATCTCTAGCTTAGACAGAAGCGAAGGGACTTCCTCAGAGTGATTAGCACTTCGATTACTCACCATGCTGTTATTAAAGGCAGTTGAAGCCTGACTAAGTTGACTAGATGCTGTCGTTACTTTTTGTAATGCATTCTTATACTGCTCTTTATCAGCCTCTGGATGTCCCTCAAGGAGAGATAGATACCTCTGTTCTGTATTCCATTCTGAAACAATTTGTCTAATGGTGTTTCCTATAACTTGCGGGGTCGCCTTTCTTAATTCTTCGATATTTACATCAATCATAAATCTACTTACAACCTTACCCTAAATAAAACACACCAATACTCATTGACTACGCTTCTTGATTAAGGAGCTTGTTTTCAAGAAGCTTTTGCTTACTCTGCTCAAGCAACTTCGTACTGTTTTGTTCATCCATCTCATAAACCTTGTCATTGACTTCGATACTAGGCTGATCACTTAACAGCACGTCACTAGAACTCGCTAACTTCTTCAGTGTACGGTGAATATTTTCCTGCATATCTTCAACGTTGCGGCCCTCTTGCTTGAGCTTCTTACTTAACTCAAACATCATATCGAGCGTTTCAACCTTTTCTTTCATCTCGACAATATCTTTGTTTGCTGGATAATTAGCGATGTAATAGGCTGAGCCTGCACTAATTACAGCCGTAAGAATATTAACAATCAATTGATTACCCGAAATACGAGCAAGTAAGCTTCCGTCTTCAATGTGTTCAATAACAATTGGATGGTCGGATAGCGATACATTGAACAAATTACCAAGCTCAGTGTACATCTCGTCCAAAGCAACCAACTTGTTACCAAACTGCTTTAATGACGGAACATTGCATAAATACAGTTCTAGCTGCTGCAAGTTCTTATCTAAAGGCTGTGATAGATAACCTTCTAGGATGGTATTAAGTGCTCTTAGTAAATCATCGTACGCTCTCGTTACACGTATGCTCGCAAATGAGAGTCTATAAGCCAGTTCCATTTTATATCTGACACGATAGCTCTCGTGAGCCTGTAAGAACTCATCAACACAATGCAGAAAACTACTAAGCTGCTCTGATAAGTGCGGCCTCGATTCCGAGTGGCTTGTTTCAATCAGGTGCTCTAATTCCATATAACAGCGGAAAAGCTGTCTTGTATTGGTTGAGGATTGATCTTTGCTTATGGCCTCTCTAACTGAGTTTACAATTCCTTGTCGGTGCTGTTGAAAGGTTGCCGTGTTAGAGCTCCCATCAAACGTCTCAAAAGATAAGTTATGAATATCTTGGTGAACTTGATTGAAGATATCTACCGTATTAAACAAACTACTGTAGGAGCCACTCTCTAGTTCCCTTTGGAGGGTAATCAACGTTCGGTAATAAGCTTTTTTATTCACTCGACTCTCTCATAAAATCAGTGTTGGTATTTCTTAAAGCATTAAACATTAAGCTAACTGGATAAATCATCTATTTGGGGAGTTATCAATGGCTGCTTTTAAGTCGGCAATGTCATCCTTTAAGGATGATATTTCATTGCGAAGATTTGTGATCACATGCATATCTTGTTTGTCTGAGTCTTCTTCTAAGAACCAAGATGCGACAAAACCTGTAAACGTACCGAACAAGCCTACTCCTGCGGTCATAAGAACAGCCGCAACAATTCTTCCTTCATAGGTCACCGGATAGAAATCGCCATAACCTACTGTCGTAATCGTAACGAAAGCCCACCAAAGAGCATCACCAGCATTATGGATGTTTGAACCATCTATGCCTTTCTCAAGCTGAAGCATGGCGATAGCACCAAAGATAACAAGTATTACTGACACCGCAGACACTAAAGAAAAAGTACCCTGAGTCTTGTTGCGAAATAAATAGTAGAGAATCATTTTTGTTGATCGAACAGCCCTTAATATCCGAAGGACTCTCACTACTCTTACAATTCTTCCGTAACGGAACATATCAAGCATTGGGATACTAGATAGCAGATCTATCCACCCCCATTTCATAAAGTGTTTTTTACTTTCTGCCCTCTTTAGCCGAATGAAGAAGTCAGCAAGAAACACTAAACATATAATGTTATCGGTAATTGCTAATATTTCAGTCACATCGGGTGGTAGCTTGAATACGCTCTCAGCAAATAATGCCACTAACACGTATATTGAAAGAACCAAAGTAAAGAATTGAAAGGGACCAAAATCAATGGCCTCCTTTTCTATTGATTTATTTGTCATTTGCTTAGCCAACAAAAAAGGCACCCTTTCGGATGCCTTTGTTTTTCTAGACCACCGTTTTCATAACGATGGTGACCACTTTTCCTATTACCGCGAACTCTTGGAGCTTTTCGCCATTCACGATAAAGGGTAAATACTCTTCTTTGTTATCTGAAATGACCTCATAACCTTCAGCCATTATGTCGTATTTCAGACGTTTGATGTAAACATGCTTGCCGATTCGAACGACATACACGCCATGTTTTACTGGGTGTTCTAACTCTCTTGTGTCTACTAGAACCTCGTCACCATCACTCAACGTGTCTTCCATCGAGTCACCATGACAAATCACAATTCGAGCAGTGTTCTCGTTTAGTCCATATTGCTTAAGACGAGAGCAAGGTAATAGCTCAGTCCTTAACTGATATTCAGCATCATTTTGAGCACCAAAACCACAAGAGGCATACACGTTATAGACAGGAACAGCGCACAACTCACCGACTTGGGAGAGGTCTTTAATCGCTTTTACGTTAGAGATCTCCGTCACATTATCGGGAATAACCTCAGCACCAAACTTCGCACGTAATTCTGCTAAATCTTGCTCGTCAAAACTTGAGATATGGTATTCAAGCGCCCGAGACATTCCCTTTGTTTTACGGGACTTCCAGCCTTCTCTTCGGGCTTTCTGGGAAATGCCAGCAGACGAATTTGGCATACCAGGTAAGTCCATTAAATCCGAACTTAAGAACCATTCCTTCATAAATAGATCACCAAATGAGCTTGACCAACATGGCAAGCTAAAGCAGAATAAAGCTAAATAACGCAACGTAACAAACTAAGTAAAGCAAATTCCACAGAGCCGATACTTTAGTTTGCTTAATTTTACTTTATCACGCTTTGCGGCGTGTCTCTATATGAGGTGATGTATGAATATCAAATATGCGCTCCATGCAACCTTTGGAAAACCAATCATTCCAGTTAGTGAAATTTGCGAAGAGTTCTTTGGCCTAAGGGTTAAGACTGCACATGAGCGAATTCGCGCACACACCTTTCCTATTCCAGCATTTCGTCTAACGGACAAAAACAATGGTGACTATTTCGTCAACGTTGACGAGTTAGCTACTCATATCGAAAAGCAGCAAGCAAAAGCAAAAGAAGAGTGGGACCAAGTGCACTCTACGCACTAATTCCGTTCATTCCGTTTCACTTCCTACAGGGTAAGTATTAGATATGGGTGCGAATAGTTCAATGTGCAGCTACGTAGACGCTGCACAACACAAGTTTGATGAAGCCTGTGTTGCCTTCGCTGACAAACACAACATGTGCCACTTAGCTGATGAAATCGGCATTGAGCGCAATGTTATGCGAAACATGCTGAACCCAGAACAGCCAAGAGTGTTAAAGGTTCCTGTGTTGTTCGCTATCAGCAAAGCGACTGGTGACTACTCTATCCTTTCAGCCCTTCTTCGAGACCTCGATATAGCTGCGGCTCACATCCCTGTTGATGCAAGTGATTACGACCAAGAAACGTTTTTGAAGCGTGTACTTGAGAACTCTGAATGCGCTGGAGATTTCTCACGTATGGCGTTGGAACATGCAGGTGATCAAATCCTGCCACGTTCAACCAGAAACAAAATCATCAACCAAGCACAAAAAGGCATTAGCAATTTAGTGCTTCTAATCAATGACCTAGAAAACCGCACTGGCAGCGCACAGCCATTCTTCGCAATGGGAGTGGACTTAATAGCAAACGGAGCGGCTTTACCGGGTCTTTCTTAACTTTCTACAGGGGTGTAGTTATGAAAATCGAAATTCTTCAAGAGATAAGACAACAGCTTTCTTCATTACAAAGTGATGTTTTATCTATTAAACAACTTCATCAACCGATGATCGTTGCAGAGCCTTCTCTGAGCAAAGATGAGATAGGTGAGCTAATAAAAAGCCACAGAGCTTCTTTTGTTGTTGAACCTACCGCATGTGAACTGATTCAAGCGACGTCAAGCGTATCTGCTTCCGTTACGTCAATAGCCCTAGAAATTGCCGCTATGGCAATCAATCACATGGAGTTTGTACAGACCTTTGTTTATTACTCTGGCGACGTACGAGATATCTGTATTCGCGTGTTCAAGATAAATGCTGATCACCAACCTGACAACCCTGCTCCGCTTCTTGATGAGCACATTTTTCTACATAGCCCAAATGCCTTGAAAGCATTGTTAGACGTTCAACAGCGCTTAGTCGAAATCATTGCTAAAGCTCACTGTGAAAAGAGAGAGGTGTTGGCATGAAAACACAATCAATCAAAATTCAAATTACCACTGTTGATGAGGCCCTTCATTGGCAGAACGTGGCAACTCTTAATATCAATAAATTCCGCTCTAACCCTGTAGAGGGACAAGAGAACTTGCAAAGTAATCTAATACGCATGTGGAATGATGTTCATGCACAAGCTGGCTTAGCGCTTATTGCAATGCAAGAAGAAGTAGAGGTGGCGTGATGAGTTCAACAAATGGCAAAACAATTCCACGTGAACTTTACCCTACTCCTGATGAGTGTGTTGAGGCTCTTCTTTCTAAGTTAACTCTACGCTCAACAGATAAGTTCTTAGAGCCATGCTTAGGTACTGGTGCGATCTACAACAAAGTAGATCTACCAATGAACCAAAAGTCATTTGCTGAAATAGATAAAGGCATTGACTACTTAACAACTGATTTTGGCACTCAAGATGTGATTATTACGAATCCTCCTTTTTCACTTACAGAGGAATTCATTAGAAAAAGCCTTAGCGAGTTAGCCCCTGATGGAACAATGGCATACCTTCAGCGCGTTAATTACTTGGGTTCAAAAAAGCGCCTTCCTTTCTGGTTTGATATCGGCTTCCCTCCAAAGTGCTCAATCATTGTACCTCGCCCTCGTTTTATTGGCGGTGGCTCTGACTCATGTGAATACGCTTGGTTTATCTGGGATAACGGTAACCGTTTCGATATACCGCAAGGCCTAAGCCATATCGTTTCGGCTGGTCATGAGGTGACAGCATGAGCAAGTTAATTACCTCTCTACACCTTGGCGAAGACCAAATTCGTATTTTTGAAGGTCGCACTTTGACGTACGAAAAATGCGCTGTGGTTTCTTTCTTAGGTAAAGGCGGTTGGGGCGTAACCATGAACATTTTTCCAGAACATGTAGACACGTTCCTCAATACACCATCAATGCAAACGAGTTTCTTAGCGTTCGCCAAAGAAAAACTAGGAGTGACAGCATGAGTATTGCTAAAGGATGGTTTCAACAAGTTAAACGCGGTGAAGAACATTACCAATATGGAAAACATCACCCTAGTTACGTCAATGTTCTCGGTCAAACTTTCGGAAAGCTAACAGTTATCGAGCAAGAACCAGGTCAAGGCGTAGTTTGCAAATGTGAGTGTGGGAACATTCACACTGAAAAGTACACCGTAGATCTGAGACGTGGTCACCGTAAAAGCTGCGGAAAATGCAACAACATGGGTAACCCAAAGTTTAAGCGTGAGGAGGATGAAGTAATCTTGAAGTGGGCGGGGCTAAAGTCCACCGAAGAGATCGCGCAGTTAGTGACTCAACTTGAGTATAGAAAAGCAACAGTTCCAACAATCAAAAATCGTGTAAAAACTCTCAATAAGTATCGTGGTGAAAATGACAAAATTTCGCTTCGAAGAAAAGGAGAGTTATACCCACATTCAAAAGGTTCTGATCATGAAATAGAGCTTTGTCGTCAGCTCTATGATGAGGGACTGACTCCAAGTCAAATTGCAGACAAGATGGAGTTTTCTCGTTCACATGTAAGCAGCATTGTTTACTACCACTCAAGAACTGAATCCGCAAATGGTTGGGGGTAACAGCATGACCGAAGATATCAACTATTGCGAAAGCCAATCTATTTACACCGAAGATGGTAAGTATGCCGTTGCTGCTACTTCTCCTTGCCACCAACCGTGCGCAGATATGGAAGGGATGACAAACGTAGATCCTAACAAAACTCGCCGTTCTGCTTTGATTATTCAAAGGCTGCGTGAAAAGCACGGGTTAAACAAATCTCATCAAGGCGAACGAAAATCAAACCCTCTGGGCTACCGATGTACAGAGACTGAGTGTTCAGGCCCTTTGATTGGAGAACCAAACGATAAACCGAAAGAGGTTCTTGATAATAAGTGGCGTATACGACTAAAGGAAAGGGCCCTAAGACTACCATCCCGAGTTGTTCAAAAATCTAGCGAAGCACATGAAGCAGCATAACACTAACCTAAAAAATCCACTCAATCGGCTCCCTAGCAATATTCACAGGGAGCTGATCGCGTACCTAGAAAACCAAAAGGGCTCATCCCAACTGGAATTTGTAAACGGTGAGTGGATACACGATGGAAAGCAAACACCTAGAGAGCGCGTGTTTGAATTTGCATCGACAACAGCAAACAAGCTGAAACTGCCGTTTGATATTCGTAATTACATCGATAAGGCTGCGGCTAGCCGTTTGCGTAAGTATGGCTTTAAAAAGGCGATTGAATTTATAGAGAAAAGAAGCGTTGCGGTTGCTGCTGCATTCTCTGTTATGCCTGAGCCGTGGTGGAAAGTAGATAATGAAATTAAGCGAGCTAAGTTAGCCGTTGAGATGGCAGGACGCTGCGGTAATCGCATTCGTCTTGCAGCCGAAAAAGGTTTATCACCTATGCAGACTCTATCTTTTGTAAATGAGTTTGTTGGTGCGTCTCTGTGGCTACCTCAGTTCACTTATGTAGAAGATGATAATCAAGCTTATTCAGCAATTGTGCGTTTGATGGATGACGGATTCTGGCGTAGAGCAATAGGCCGTATTTCTGTTGCGGTTTTTGAGAATGCTCGCCGTGCCGCTGGCATGGTATCACCGCATAGTTCCCCCTACGCTTCAATCTCCGCATGTGAGTGGCTGACTATCCGACAGGATAGACAGCGTGAATGGATAGAGCTCATGGCTATCGAGTCAGAGAACGGCGATACCATTGATCTGCAAACTGTTGTTGATTCTTCACAGAGTAACCCAGCTAACCGCCGTCATGAGTTAATGACTCGTATTGCTGGATGCCAAGAGTACGCAGAAAGCAATAATCACATTGCTGTATTCATCACTATGACTGCCCCGAGTCGTTTTCACCGCTTAAAGAAACATGGCAAATACTGGATTGAAAACCCTAACTTTGACGGCAGCACACCTAAAGATGCGCATGCATGGTTAAGCAAAGGGTGGGAGCTGTTTCGAGCTTGGGCTGATTACCGAGCTTTAACTTACTACGGCATGCGTGTAGTAGAACCGCACCAAGACGGAACCCCTCACTGGCACGGTGTATTCTTCATGCCACTAGAGCAAGCAAAAGCTTTTGTTGGTGGTCTGCAAGCATATCAATTCCGTGAGAAACAAGACTTATTCTTTGAAGACGGTACGCCTAAAACCAAGGCAATGAAAGCTCGCTTTGATGCGAAGTTTATTGATCAGGATTCTGGCGGCGCCGTTGCCTATCTAGCGAAATACATTTCCAAAAACGTAGACGGTCACGCCCTTGAAGGTTTGACTGATACCGACAACAAAAGAGCAAAACTGCAAGACACAGTAAAGAACGTTACAGCTTGGTCGCGCACTTTCTGTTTTCGTCAGTTTCAATTTCAGCGCACTCCACCTGTCACTATTTGGCGTGAGCTTCGCCGCATTGATGAAGAGCAAGAGTTTTGTTTGTTCGAGAAAGCAAGAAGAGCAGCAGATAACGGCTTCTTTTCTGTTTACATGGATTACATGGGCGGTCACCGCTTAAGCGCTTCTATGCGTCCAATCAAGTTGCTCAAGAAAGAGCGTGAAAACAAATACGGTGAAATTGTCACGGCTACAGATGGGCTTGAGGGCTCTGGTCTAGTGGTGTTTACCCGTGAGACAGAGTGGAAGTTAGTTAAGAAAGACTCCGACTTGTCGGAGGCTTCTGAAGGGAGCGGGAGCGACCGCCCTTGGTCCAGTGGCAATAACTGTAGAATTCCACTCAAAAGCCAAAAAATAGTAGATAACTTCTTCCTAAAAATGGAACTGGACGGCCCTAATCCAGAGTGGGAAGAGTTCATGAATTGGGAAGGTCCTTCCGATGACCACATTCAACCAATAGAAACAGACTCATTACCTATACCTCGCAAGCAAGGTAGGTATGATAGTGTCCGAGACAAAGGAGTAAGCCAGTGCTAATGCCCTGCCCTAAATGTGGATGCAAAACCCGTATCGTCACCTCTCAGGAAATGACCAATGAGACGCGTAAAGCCTATTGGCAATGCTTGAACTTTAACTGTGGAGTAAGGTTTCACACACTAACATCAGTTGAAGGGATTATTGATACCGTAGGCCAACCGCCTGATCCAAAATTGCAACCAGAGCTGTGTAAAGGCGATGCGAACCAGATGAGTTTTTTTGAAAGTTGAACCTAAGTAACCATTAATATTTTATGCTCTTGTTTTTCTATCAAATTAGTAGTTACATTACTTATCAGTTTCCCGCTATATTCAAGTTTTATATGAGATCCTCACACAAAAGGCACGATTTCCCTGAGAGCGTGAAACGCTCCTTACGTGAACATGTCAACGGTTTCTGCTCAAATCCAAATTGTAGAGAATTGACTATAGCTGCAAAGGCCAATAGTAAATCCCTATTAAACATTGGTATAGCTGCACATATCTGTGCTGCTTCTCCTGGTGGGCCTCGTTATGATAGCCAGCAGTCTGAAGCATCTAGAAAGAGCTATGATAATGGCATTTGGCTATGCACCCAATGCGCAACATTAATAGACCGAGATGAGGACAGTTATCCTGTAGCAACGCTAATAAGTTGGAAAGAATCGGCTCACGCTTTCATAAGAGACAATATTGGAAAAGAACTAATTCCAAAAGAAGATATGGACTCAAGAGTAATGAAGAACACCCTTGAATTCATTAGTGGAAGTAGTCCCTTACTGGAAGCATCTAAAGCAATTAACTTCATTGACGCTAAACTCAACGCTCTAGATCCACGTTTTTCTGTACAAACAAATATCATTGATGGAAAAGAACACCGCAAGATCACTGCCAACACTGATGATGCTAGCTTTGGTTTATCCATGCCATCGGCTGAAGGAAAGAGTTTTCAGAAACAGTTAGATATCATGAGAAGTACTGGAAAACCTATAACACTGGAATCAACCTCTTTCAATTTCACCGGTTCCAAATTGTTTGAAGCACTAGGCAGTAAATTAAACGAAGGTTCCCAGCTAACAATCGAGCCTGCATCAACAAAGGTCAAAGTAGATCTCTATGCTATTTCCAAATCGGAAAAGGTATATTTAGGTACTTTTAAAGGGAAATATGTCTCTCTGAAAAACGGTTTAAAATTTACCGTATTAGCATTTAACCAGCTTCTAAAAATCACCGCTTTCTTTGACGTAAACTCTTCTTCAATGACATTCGACTACCACTTTGACACCTCTGTTTGGAACGGAAAAAGTATTCATAAACTACCATTCTTCAACAAACTACTTTGGGCAAAGGACATCCTTCATGAAGGAGGAATTCTAAGTGTCGCTTTTGAGTTTGAAGAAGGACATGTAACTGACGTATTTTACAATCGACCAGACGAAAGTGAGAATAAGCTCAACTATTTTTCCAATATTGCTAGCATTCTTCATATCATCGAATGTTATAGAAAAATCTCTGAAGCATACTCCTTGGCAACACCGATACATGGAGAGTTCGAAATAACACCAGAACAATACGAAACTATTGACTTCATATCGAGTCTGCTAGATGGGGAAGAGGTAGTGCTAGGTAAGGATGTTGCCACTTTAGACTTTGACATCCCGTCAGAAGAGTATAAAAGAGCAATAACTAACAAACCCGACAATGATGTTGATGACCTAAGCTTTACGCACCCAAATGTTATCCCTAACCTGTTCGGCCTAGACTTCAGTTTTTTAGCGCTAAAACGCACCTTTCACAACATGCATATAGAAGCTACCACCGACAATAACAGAACGGCTCTTCACATAACCCCAACAGAAAACGCAAGAAGTGTTACAAATATAGAGATAATAGAAAGTACGTCTAACTGAGAATTGTTTGCTAGATATCGAGAACGATCGAAAGCGATCTTGCGTCATTTCTAGATCTCCTATCTAAAACCGCCCTCAATGTAGATTTATTGGGGGCTGTGCTTTACTAACCCTACCGAAACACGATCACTTTTAGGATCGCAAAATTGCAGTGTGGAATTTTGGTGTGGAGGGAGGGGTGAGTCCGAACGAGCGCTGAGCGCCCTAACCCGTCCTAAAGTTTCCAATCGCTGCCTATTTCCTTTTTTTCTTCTATTGGTGGGTTTTCTCATGTGGGAACGACAACACGAGCACGCTAGATGGAATGGGCTTAAGCTCAATATCCTGTCTACCTCCTTTGATGGTGGTAAGCGTCTGCAAGTGAGTGAAATCCCATACACTGACCTACCACATATAAAAGTCATGGGCACGAAAGCCCGAGCCTTCACCTTTGAAGTTGTGTTCGTGGGCGCGAGTTCACTTGCTGATGCGAATGCACTCATTGATAACCTTGAAGCAAACCCACAAGGGGAACTTGAGCACCCTTGGTTAGGTGAACTACCGCTAGTCTTTGAAGACCACTCGCTAAGCTTCAGTACGAAAAAAGGTTTAGTAACACTAAGTCTTAAGTTCGTGCGCTCTGGTACTTCGCCTTCCATCACTGCACCGACAACAGTACGCACCAAGGCACAAGCTGACATAGTAGAAAGCCTGTCTAAGAAGTCATTTGTTGAAGAAGTGAAAGGGCTGGATGTTTCTCAAATCAACGAAGTACAAAACAACACAACCAGTGCGCTCAATGTGTTGGTTGATATTACTAACCGCCTGAACCTAGCCGATGATTCGCTGCAAGATATTAACCTCGCGATAAATGAAGCCTTCTCAGCCGTGAGCAGCTTGAGCACTAACCCTGCCGAGTTCGCAGATCTGTTTTCTAGCGCTGTTGATACGGTGTCTGAAGGTGTTCAATCAGAACCTGCTTCCGAGAGTGAAGCCGTCGATAACTCACGCAGTGCTCAAGCGTTGATGCTTGGCGAACTAAAAACCGATAGCCCAACCAAACACCACAATGTACAGATGGTAACGGGCGCGGTGAAGATGAGTAAAGACGTGACTGATCTAGAAGCCAATGACAGTTTTGAGATCACCCTAGCCCAAAAGCAACCAGAGATTATTCAAAGTGATCTCTCAACTCTAATTGTCAGCGTTGATGACCGCATCAAGGAAACCACTCAAGTCTCTACGCAAGAAAGCATAGAGCTCTATGACGCTCTCACGTCACTAAAAAGTAATGTGCAGACTCAGCACGACAAAGTAGCAGAGGGAACCAAGCCGCACAGAACAGTGCAGTTACCTCACTTTAAGTCAGCGCTGACCATAGCCCATGATGAGTACACCAATGAGAACGTCATTACCAAAATGAATGCACTTCAGCACCCTTTATTTATCCGTGGTGATATCGCGGTGAGGGATGCACGATGAATCAACTCACGATGTACATTGACGGAAAGCAGCATATTTTCTACCAAGCCAACTTGAACTACTCGACAGAGCAATTAGCCCACACATTTAACTGCTCGATTGAACCGATGAAGATTGATCGCCCGTTGTCGGTTGAGTTCTTTCTCAATGACCAATCCATATTAATCGGTCAGATAGATGAAGCAGAAAACGAGACAGGCGCAAGCGCTTTAACTATGCCAATAGTGGGACGTTCCAAGAGCGCCAACATGATTGACTCGCGCATCACTATGGATGCGCTTTATCACCTCAATGTTGAAGAGCTGCTTAGAAAACTGGCTAAGCCGTTTAGCCTAGGTGTAAAGAGCCTCGTTAAAGGCATGCCGAAGATTGAAGAGTTTCAGATTAACGCTGAGTCTCCGGTTGAAAATGTTGCTCAGCTCATCCGTGAACAAGGCTACATGCTCATCGAGCGAAATGGTGTACTGACTATTGAGAACACAGCGCATGCAACGATTAACAATGTTGGCCTTGAAACAGGCAACAACATAGACAGCTTAAAGATAAAGCGCGCCTTCAATAAGCAGTTTCATACCATTGATGTTCAGGGCCAGTGGGATGATGCCAGCGCCCAAGTTACCAACCCAAACATTGATAGAACGCGCACGATGGTCATTACCTGTGACCAACTGCAAAGCAGTGAGGCGTGTTTATCTCGCGCCAAATATGAAAGCAACTTAGCCATAGCGGAAAGCCTGACCGCTTCAACGTCTGTCGCAGATATCTTTCCTCAGCTTGCGATTGATGGATTAAACCGAGTGATTCGAGTGATCGACAAAGAGCAGAATTTTAGTGAAATGCTGGTGATTAAGTCTCTTGGCCTATCGGTGTCCGAAAGCTCCGCGAGTACTTCCGTTGAGTTGGTCAGACCGTTTAAGGAGCAAAGTCATGTCTAGTGCTCAACGTCAGCAACAACAGCGATTAATGGCTCGCATCAAGAACGTGATCGGAACAGGCACGGTGACAGGTGCAACTACGGGCATGCTGCAAATCAGAACGGCAACAGGCCGCACCAATGACCGAATTAAGCGTGTCCACAACTACGGCTTTATGAGCCGACCACTACCAGAAGCCAAGGCTTACAACCTGTTTATTGGCGGTGTGACCGCTCGTGGGATTACCGTCAATGTTGAAGATGAGCGCTACCAAATCGACTTAAAGCCCGGAGAGGTCGCCATGCTCGATGACAAGGGCAACTTAATCCATCAAACCGAGGAAGGAATTAAGGTCTACGCCACCAAAGGTAAGGTCGATGTCGTAGCTGCGGATGAAGTTTCTATTAAGGCGCCACAGGTAAACGTTATTGCTGACAAAACCACGTTTTCTAATGATGTAGATATAGGCGGCAATCTGAGTGTGGCGAAGAATGCAGAAGTTACAGGCTCTGTCAGTGGTCAGTCTGGTACGTTCGGCGGCGTTGAAGTCGAAACGCATGACCACGATTACGAAGACGACAACACCACCAAGACTACACAAGGGCCAAACAAAGCATGAGCCATTTTAAATTGAACGCGCTTACCGAGTCAGTGGATTCAAAAGAAGGCATGACTCATGCGGTACTACAAAGCATCTACAACTACGCCGAGTCAACCAAGAATGACCGTGCGCGAATGGACAGCAATGAGCGCGGCGGTACTTGGAGTAACGAACTAATAGAGATTGTAGGCTCTCGTGACTGGACACTCAAACGAGCCAAATTAACCGATGAAACCTTAAGGCTTGCTAAGCGCTTTTATGAAGAAGCTCTCGCCTGGTTAATTCAACAAGGTCACGCCAAAACCATTGAAGTCACTGTTTGGAGAGAGAAGCCAAACCAAATGGGCCGTAATGTCATGATAACCCTGACGGACGGCTCAACATTTGATGTTCCACTATCGAAGGTAGATAAATGAGTACACAAGTGAGCCTTGAGAGCTTAATCGCTCGTGCTGAAGCTAACCTGACAGCAGCAACAGGGCAAAGCAACCCAGCCACCAAAGCTATAGCTTCTGCCATTGCTGGCGTCAGCTATGGGCAATATGGCTATCAAGATTTGCTTTTCAGACAACTGCACCCTGAAACCTGCTCTGAAGCATGGCTATACCTGCATGCCAATCGCCACAATACACCACGACTGCTGCCTACTTTTGCGAAAGGTACAGTGCAGTTTACTGAGCTAGGTAGAACCGTGGTGATCGCCAAAGGGACTTGCCTAATCTACGGTGATAAAGAATACGAAACCACTAAGGAGCAGTACAGCAATGTGCCTGTAGAAGTCATTGCGCTTGAATCAGGAACAGCCAGTAATTTACCAAACGGCGCCAAACTCACCCTAACCGAAGGGCTAAGCGGTATCGACCCTAATAATACCTTATCGCTTGGTATTGAAGGTGGTGCAGATATCGAAGAGCTAGAGCACTGGCGAGCGCGAGTAATCGTGGCATTCGAGAAAAATGAACTGATCGGTAAGTCAGAAGATTACGAAGTGTGGGCAGTATCGGCTCACTCTGATGTTGATTTTGCTTGGGCACTCGATAACACGCCAGAGCGCGGCATGGTAGAGGTCTACATTGGCGCACGTGAGAACGACCCAACGCTAAGCAGTGAAGTGGTCAATCTTGTTCAAGAGACCTTTGAAGCTAACCGACTCGCTGGTTGTCATCCGTTTGCCCACCTTCCAAAAAAAGCACCACTCGCTATAGAGATTCAGGGCATTGAAGACCAAGCAATTCGTGATGATGTGGTCGCGGCCCTAGAAAACTTTGTCAAAGGGAAAATGGGCAAGATAAGCCCAGAAACCAAAAAGCCTGAATCCATCACCAACACTGAAATTGTGTTAGTAATTTCAGCTGTGACCAATAACTTTATTGTCAAAGCGCCTGTCGGTGAAGTAGCAATCGCCAATAACCAGATTCATGTATTAGGAGCCGTCACATGGACACCTCCGACTTAATCATTGAGTACAGCCAAGGTGATTTTGCTGATGCGTACCGTGGGTTACTGCCTCAAGGCGAATACTGGCAAGATACCGAAAACGAAGAGCTGACCAATACCATTAACGGTATAGCGAAAGACTTTAAGAAAACCCATGACGATATTGAATTGTCACTATTAACAGAGTTTGAAGAGCAAGGGTTTGGCTGGAAGGTTCAGGATTATAAAAAGCTTTTAAACACCACAGCAGGCAAGCAAAGTGGGTTGGTATTTGATGATGTCAAAACACCTAACCTTATCTACGGCTCGTTATATGACTCATTCCGTCACTATAGCGTTCAAGCATGGCAAGCTTTCGAAAAATACCGATTACCACATACTGAAATTGCTTGGATTTATCACTCAACATTTGGTGTTTGCCATCAAATGGCGAATTACCGACACATTCGAAACCTACACAAATATGAGGTAACACAATGAGCTTGTTGATCACTGATGCGGGTATTGCTGCCTCAATTCGAGCTGGCGAACTTGGTATTAGCTACAAGATTGCTGAGATAAGTATAGGTACTGAGGGCTATACACCGAGCAAAGACCAAACGGCCTTACGCAATGAAGTGCAGCGCAAACCCATAACCCGAGGAGAGGTTATTGGTCTCTCGCAACTTCACTTTGAAACCGTCTGGGATGGGAAGGAAGCGTTTGAAGGAAAGGAGCTTGGCTATTGGCTCGATGACGGTACCTTGTTTGCGGTCGACAGCCGTGATGGTGAAGTCATTACCTATAAGCAGAAAAACTCCATTGTAACTGAAGCATGTGAACTAAACCTTGCAGCCTCAACGATTGAGAATATTAGTGTGACTCTCGTTGGCACCCAAAGTGCAACAGAAGAGCGAGCTGGTATTGCAAAAATTACAACCAATACGCAAGTGGAAGAAGGAACTGACAATACTTCATTTCTGACAGTGAAAAAATTCGTCCACGCATTGGGAGTTCCCCACGTAATAGACAAACTGGTAAGCAACTTATGGCTAAAGTTAGCAGCAAAGATATTTCCAGTCGGTGCAGCTATTCCTTGGTTTACAGATATAGCTCCCAGTGGATTTGCCATTATGAAAAATCAAGCCTTTGATACCACTATGTATCCAGAGCTCGCTAAAGTCTTTGTGGATGGCGTTATTCCTGATATGCGTGGCTGCGGTGTCATTGGTAAAGAGGATGGAGAAACAATAGGCGCCTATGAAGAAGGGGAAGTCAAAGAGCATGGTCACCCGGGATCTACCATCTCATCAGCTAATCTTGGTACTAAAAGCACTAATACAACAGGCAATCACTACCATAAATACACAGAGATGTATCACGCTGGGGCAGTACAAGGTGGTGCAGGAACATATAACAAGTCGACACGTACAAGTAATACAACCACAACAGGTAATCATGCTCATTCAGTCAGTATTGGCTCTCACGCTCACACCGTTGTTATTGCATTATTTGGAGCACTAAAAAATACCATTAATCACCGTAAAGTTAACTGGATTGTAAGGATGGCCTAATGACTCACTTCTTTAAAAAATCACAGGTAGTGAATGTTTCACGAGTAACAAAGGAAGGTTGGTGGATAGAAAACTGTCAAGAGCATGTAGCAAAGGGGACTGCGTTAGGTGAAGACTTTACGCAAAGTATTTATACACCAAGTGCCAAAGGCATGATTGCTCAATATAATCGCGAGACAAAGACGTGGTCTGATGAAATAGAGGATATGACGTGGAGAAAGTTTTATTCCCCCACAGGACAGCGTTTCATTATTGGTGAACCAGAGGGAGCTTATCCAGAGTGGGCAGTCCTAGACGAACCACCTGAGTTCAATATTGATACAGAGACAGTGCTATACAGACAAGACCTCGGTTGGAAAGTGTACCCTATTCGTATTGGTGAACTTTACTATGATGAGTTTGGCCGTGATCAAGTCGTTGCTGATTTTAACTTTGAGTTGCCAGAAAACCATTCTTGGAATGCCCCCCCCAATGCCGAGAAAGGATTTGCTTATAAGTTAATTGATGGGCAATGGACCAAGTTTGAAGATCATCGTGGTAAGTGGGCCTATGCAAAAAATAACGATGATACGGCTGATTATGAAATTAGTCAGTTAGGTGCCATTCCGAACACTCACACACTTGAAGTACCTAATCAGTTTGATTCATGGTTCACTGATAAAGTAGGTTGGCAGTATGATATTGAGCGTCACCGACCAGTGAAGATTGAAGAAGAAAAAGCATGGCGAAACCATGAGCTGACTAAAGTCATGAGTCGCATTGACCAATATGAAAAAGATCAACAATACGCTGTAGAACTAAGAACATCACCAATCGAGAATAATGATCAGTTTTTGCAGTTACTCCAAGACCGAAAAGCTCTATGTGACTACCCAGAAGCCCAAGACTTCCCATTTGGTAAGCGACCAAACCTTTCTGGCGTAGCCAACTAACCACCAAACCCAGCCTAGCCGCTGGGTTTGTTCTTTTTACCTTCCCAAACTTCTATATCTCCGCGCTAGAAATGCCATAAGTACCCTTTAAATTTCAGCCCGATACACTGGTTTTGTGGGGCACTAATCACTAGCTACGAGAGAAAAATCAATGAATCAAACAGAGGCTAAAACACTCGCCATATCTTTGCTAGATGCGACTGGCCTAAAGAAAGTCCTCACATCCATTAGTGCAACCATTATCAGCTTTGGTGTGATAGATACCTTGCAAGTCATTTCGGTCACGGTAGGCATTGCGGCTGGCGTTATGGCATTTCGCCATTACTCAGTAGCTACAAAGCTCAATCAAGCCAAGCTAGACAAACTCAACTCACAAAAGGACGGTGCAGTATGAGCCTAAAAACCAAAGCAATACAGGCGGCGGTGTGCTCTGTTGCCTCCGTTCTTGCCATTGTCTTTACCATTGACTCAGAACTAAGCGTTAGTGAAAACGGTTTACGCCATATCGCTAACGAGGAAGGTTGTCGCCTTAAGTCCTACCAATGCAGTGCAAATGTTTGGACTGTCGGTTTAGGTCATACCAAAGGCGTAACCAAGGATACACATATCACCGAAAAGCAAGCTGCGGAAAAGTTTGTTGAAAGTGTAGCTGCCGCAGAGAAAGTGGTTAAGAAGCTCATTACACAAAAGCCAAATCAAGGCGAATACGACATGATGGTGAGCTTTGTTTATAACCTTGGTGCAGGAAACTTCGCTCGCTCTACATTACTTAAAAAATTTAACCGAGGTGATCGCACTGGTGCTTGTAATGAGTATCCGCGCTGGGTGTTTGTGAATGGTAAAGATTGCCGACTAGAAAAAAGCAACTGTGCCGGTATTCCTAAGCGCCGAAGTAAAGAGCAAGACGTTTGTCTAAACGGTTGGCAAGGAGAGTGACCATGTTAAGTAAATATCTAACCCTGTTTAAAGCTGTTGCCTTTGCTGTCGTTCTTGGTGGTGTTGCTTACCTTTCCTACGACTACGGTGTAACGACTACAGAAGCTAAGGCCCTAAAAGCGCAAAACGCCTTATGGGACAAAGTAGAACAGAAACAAGACGAGGCTTTTCAATTAGCCGTAAAACTGGCTAACCAAAAGCCTGATATTCGAATTGAATTTCGAGATATAGAAAAAAAGGTGATCAAGTATGCTCAAAAGAACAGTGATAAGCAGTGCGTTGTTAATGACCCTGACTGGATGCACATCCGCGCCGAATCAGTGCGAGCGCATAATCGAGCAATCGGTATTCAGCAGCCCTCCACCGTCTCTGATGGTGCCGCCAAAACCGTTACAAGTTACGAGCGAGACGCCGAAGTCCTAGCCGAAGATGTAGCGAACCTGCAAACCTGTGCTGAAAACGCACAACAACTGCTATCGCTACAAACATGGATAAAAGCACAACTCAAACCCTCCCCGCAGTAGAGATGTATCTGTCTATACTCGATACTAAGCCACATCCAAACGCATGTACTCATTCGGGGTAATAACCTCTTGCCCCGTAAATTCATTCAACTCTTGCATCATATCAATCAGCGGCAAAAGCTCATTCTTGTGAAACAACCAATCAACCTTACTGAGATCGAGTGACGTAATACTCTCACGGCGAACACTCATTAACTCTATAGGGACCCGATGAAGCGCCAATACATCCGTCATGGTCTGGTTCTTCACATCCTTAAACGCATCTTTCGCTTCAACCTGCCCTATCGCTTTTAATTCCGGTGCTTTGGTATCTTTACCTTTCGCATTAACAAACAGGTTTTTGAATGCCATGCCTTCTTGTGCCTGAAGCTGTTTCTTGATCTCTTCTTCCTGCTTGGCGGTCATTGTTGGCTCATTCATATACAGCAAGTAACCAGCATGATTACCATTGCGGAAGTACTGACGACGAAACAAAGTTGCATCTTCATTTAGCCAGATAGAGGTAAGGCCGCTCACATGACTTGGCAAGCCATAAAGCTCTTGAGCAATATCATAATCACCCAAGTGGAATACTTGCCCATGTTTATAGTCAATACGCCCTTCGTCATCGTAAGCGCGTGGTTTGTATGTCCAGCCTAAGTCTTCACGCCTACGCATATAAAGCGCGGGTAAATGCTTCAACTTAACAGGCTCACCTAGTCCACGGAAACTGCGTATAACTTGCAGGTAGCCATTACCAAACGTTAAGTAATCTTGAATAAAGCGCTTTGCATCTTGGCGAGATAACAACCCACTTAACGCAATAGCCAAAATCAACGTATTACGTTTGAATTCTATTGCGCTGGCATGCATGGGGTTCACGCGCAAGGCCTTAGCCAAAGTATCAAGCGGTATTGGCGGCTCATATAAGCCGTCGATTAACGCCACTTCTAAATAGCTCAGAATATCACTATTCATCACGCTTACAGGTTTAGAAAATTCAATCTCAATCACTTGCTCTCTCCAGTTCTTAGAAGAACGTTACGCTTGTATCGTTATCTGCATTAACATCTATTGGTTCCCACGCTAGAACGTGCATTGAGGCCCATGCTAAATCAGCATGCGAACCTATCTTGCTACGATTGGAAACAAAGGTAACTTGTCCGCTTTTATCGGTGGTTTGCTGGCGAATCATCAAGAAGGAATGCACTAGGTCATCCCAATCATCATCAAACAAGAAGCGTCCATTGTTGATAATCTCTCGCGCTTTATATGCCATCATGCGCTTCATCTCTGGTGAATAGTTCAATTCAACCAGAGCCGGGTAAAACTTGCGTACTAACTCCGCTACCGCCGAGCCCACACCGCCTGTGTCCATCGCTAAATAAACCACGTTGTACTTTTCGGTAATGCTTCGAATGGTTTCAGCTTGTTGTTCATAACTCGAACCTTTCAAGCGAAGTTTCTCAATAGCCCGAAATACACCGCCTTTGGTTTTGGGCTTCAGAGCAACCACTAAACCTGCATCATCCGAACCTTCACCAGTGCCGCCACCTCTTGGATCATAACCAACCAAAACCTCTGCATTACCAACTGGTCTCGCTTTATCGTGGTCAACGTCCTGCCACAAGTCAGTATCTGTCTTGCAAGCCAACAACGCCTTGAGCGCAAAGAACGAGGCGCTATCATCCAAGAATTTACAGCGAAGCAGGTTGTCGAATACCTCTTTAACCGGATACTTACGTTTAAGCTTCTCCATGTTGAAGAGCTTGTCACCGCCTTTGGCAATGGCATCATCAACCGTGATCATTTGACGGAAGATGTAGTCGGGGCCAAGCGCACCGTCTTTCAGTGCTTTATGGCTTAGGTCAATATTGTCTTCTTTCTTACCAGACCATTTCGGGTAAGCCTCATGCGCCATAGTAGAAGGGGTTGAAATGTAGGTTGTACGGTACTGAGCCTGAATCGACATACCACCTGCATAGTCATCAAGTGCCCCAAAGCGAGGTATCCAGAAAACCTCATCCCAATACATATGACCGTTAAAGCCCTGAGAAGATGAAACATTGGTTGAACAGAAAATAAGGTTGGCGCCATTGCTTAATTCAATGTCGTCTTTACCTTTTAAATCAATGCCAGCAAGCTCTAGGGCAAACTTGCGAATGTAGTTTTTAAAGATGTACGCCTGTTTCTTGGACGCAGAAATAAACACCTGGTTATCTCCGCTAAGCACTGCATCTTCAAACGCTTCCCATGCAAAATAGAACGACAAACCAATCTGGCGAGATTTAAGATAAAAGCGAATCTCGTTGATCTCATCGTTTTGCTTGTGCTCATGAATCTCTTTCTGGTAGCCAAAGAAGGTCTTTTCACGGTATTCATCCAGCATCTCTTTCGTGATACCGGAAATATCATTTTTAACCTTATTTGATTTACGTCCTCGCTTATTCTCACCACCACTAGAACTCGCTGGTCGAGAGCGCTCTTCTGACTTCTGGTTTTTGTAGTGCTGCTCTAGCAGCATCTTCAGCTCGCGCTCTTGGCATTCGAGTTTATGGTCTACCCACATCAAGTAGGCAATACGCTGCCTTAGCATTAATTCAACGGGTGCATCATCCCTCAGATTTTTCCAATCAAACTGAGTTATCCATTTCTGAACCGTGCGAGTAGCCACACCAACTTGCTCCGCAATTTCAGGCGGCTTTCGTTGGCGCAAAAACAATTCCAAAGCTTTCGTTTGGTCTGTGGTGTATAGCGCTTCGCTAATAACATTCGTATCCATGCTTGCATAGTGCTATAGCCCCCTGAATTACTCAGCTTGTGCGCTTTCTATATTCACCATTTAGAAACAGCACAAATACAAAAAGACAAAGGCATTGGTTAGATTGGAATCATCGAATTTAGGAGAGAAATGATGTTCAAGTCAGAGCCAATTTGCATTTTGAAAGCTGGCCCCACTATTGACGGGCGAGACATTCCACAAAAGGTCATTGATGACATTGCGGAAACGTACGACCCGAAAAAGTACACAGCTCGAATCAATGAAGACCACTCTGAATGGAGCTGGAAAGGCGGTTCTGTTTTGTCTGTCGAAAAACGCGATGATGAGCTTTGGGCAGAAATTAAGCCTAATTCTTTCTTACTAAGAAACATCGAAAACGGTCAGCTACTGCATACGTCATGTGAATACTTAGAAGACTTTGCGAACACTGGTAAAGCATATCTAACAGGTCTTGCCTTCACTGATAAGCCTGCATCACTAGGGACAACGCAAGTACACCTTTCTGCTCAACCAAGTGAAAAAGATGCCGTGCAGGTATCAACAGGCCAAGTACTCAACCATATTGAAAAACTCTCTCAAGATAGTGAGGCACAATCAGAGCGCTCTCTATTAACGAAATTTTTAAACCTGCTCAAAAGCACACCTGATGGACACGAAGAGCAGCTTTCTAACCTAGAGGAACCGGAAGAAATGTCTAAAAAAACCGAAGAGCTGCTTGAGAAAAGCATTGAGCAGAACCAACAACTTAGCGGACAAATTGGTCAGTTGATTACCTGCCTATCAGCTCAAAACAAACAAGATGGTGAAGAAGAAACACCGCCAGAAGAAGGCGGCGAAGTCACCGAACTTAAAGGTCAAGTCGAGACCCTATCAACTCAAGTAGGTGAACTAACAGACCAACTGCAAACGCTCAGCAAACAGACAGATGAGCATGATCGCAAGCCTGCTGGCTCCGATGGCGAAGAAACTCCATATCTGTAACTAAACAGATAATCATCGCTTAACAGATAACAACTTTATTAGGCCGAACAATGGAAAGAAATACTGAAATCAAACTTGCCGCATTCCTTAAAACTGCCGCTGAGCAAAACGAAGTTACCGATGCGACTCAAAAGTTCAATGTAACTCCGAACGGTGCTCAAAAGGTCGTTGCACAACTTCGTGACTCCAACTGGTTCATGAAGAAAATCAACGTAATTCTGGTTAAAAACCAGAAAGGTGAATCTATTGGTCTGAGCGTAAATGGAATGATTGCTAGCCGAACTGATACGTCAGGCGATGGCAAACGCACACCAAAAGACCATTCACAAGCGGGCGCGATGCCATACGTATGTGAGCAAACCAACTTTGATACAGCTATCCGTTACGAAAAAATGGACGCTTGGGCTCACGAGCCTCGTTTTAATCAAATCATTTCTGCCGAAACTCGCGATCAAATATCAGCGAACCAAATCACCATCGGCTGGTATGGTGAACGCGTAGAGAAAAACACTGATCGCGAAACAAACCCGAACGGCGAAGATGTCAATAAAGGTTGGTACCAAGCCATGCGCGAACACAATGCAGGGCGACTGATCTCAGAGGTTATTGAAGGCTCAGGTGTTATTCGTATTGGCGAAGGTGGTGACGGCTCTGCTGGTAAAGAAAAGGGCGATTTTATCAACCTTGACCTAGCCGTATTGAACGTTAAAACACTGCTTCACTCGGCTTGTGAAGACGATGCTGACCTAGTTGCAATTATCGGCTCTGACCTGCTTGGGTACGACAAAGCTAAGTTCTACGAAGCACATGGCAATACTCCAAGCGAGAAAAGCAAGGTAGAAGAAATTCAGGTTATTGGTACATATGGTGGTCTACCTGCAGTAAAAGTGCCGGGCTTCCCTTCAACGGGCATCATGGTAACCAGTTACAAAAACCTATCAATCTACATTCAAAAAGATTCCATTCGCCGTTCACTAGGTAAGAAGAACGATGAAAAAGACCAAGTTGAAAACTTTGAATCTATGAATATGGCGTACGTCATTGAAGAAAAAGGCAAGGCCGCTGCCGTGGACTTCAAGAACGTCCGACTATGGATTGAAGGTGCTTGGCACTAATTGACTAACACCCCACAAATGCAGGCTCTCTCGCTGCTTCATGTGTGCTTATGTACTTAATGATAATCGCGAGTGTTGCCTGCATCCCCTAACCCACTGAATAAGGTTGAGTCATGGCTGAGTATGTCGGAAACAAAAACGAAATCTACGACTCTGAGCTACCTGCTTCTGGCAAGTATCCAGCGCTAAAAATTTCAGAGTTTCAGTCTCTGTTCCATTTCCAAAGCAATGAGACAGAGGCAGGCATTCTGCACCACGCAAAAGTATCGCGTGTGAAAGTTCATTCAGAGCTAAAAGACACCCTAGAACCTTTTGCGAACTTAGCTGAGTTGTCGCAAGCACGATTTGATGATGAAGAGTCAGGCGAGACGCTCTACAAGCAAGCCGTGTTTGCGCTTGCCGCCGCACAGCTAATCAGCATCCAAATGAGCGGTGATGCCACCAAAGACGCGGCAGAAAGGCAAGAGGCCCTAACAGACAAGAAAGAAGAGTGTGAAGTCCAGTACCGCCAAGCGGTAGACATGCTCATTCATGGTGAAGAAACCTACCGTTTTGAGAGGGTGTGATGAAAGCTTTGCAAAACCTAACAGACCTTTTTAAGACGCATATTGTTGATGCCAAAAGCTTTGATTCATGGGCTGAAGACGGCGCTATTTTTTGCACTCAAGGCGATGAAATTGACGGTTTTGAAGTCGAGTACACCGCCATTATCTTTGTGCAAAATGCCAAGCTCAATCCGGACAATCTGTTTATGCATATTGTCAGTTGGTTAAACAAGTATGACCAACACCGAAGCGAGAAAGGTTTAGCCATGCCGACATTTGCTGTCGAACGTCTAGACAAAGGACGTTACGACATAAAGCTAAAGCTAGATATTCGAGAAGAATACAACCTGATCGAAGATGAACAAGGCGATTGGAAACAAGCCGGTGATCTATACCGATGTGATAACCAGTTTGAAGCCGCAGTTGATGAAGATGAGTTAGGTGAACTGATTCACTTTGTTGGTCACGAGAATGACTTGCCATGTCAGAACTCACACTAAAAACGCCCGAACAATTAACTCAAGTTGTCGAGAGCTTAGTGCTTACTGCGTCTGAAAAATTCGACCTGAACAGAAGAATGGCGAATCGTGCACGGCAATTCTTTCGAGCCCAGATAAGAGCTCAACGAGATATTGATAACAACCCATACCAAAGCCGAACGCGAAGGAAGAAAGTCAAAATTCGGGAAGGTCTGGAAGGCGCACATACCGCCAACAACAGAAACATGCTGTTAGGGTTTGGTCGCTCAATGCGAACCATTGTGACTGAAGATAATTTTGAAGTCGGGATTAAAGGTGTGGCTGGCGATATAGGACGCGAGCACAACGAAGGTTCACAGGTGTCATTTACTACTAGAGTAAACGGCTTTTTTGATAGCAAGGTTGGTCGCTGGAAAGGCGGCACACTGACTAAACGAAATTACACAATGCCAAAGCGTACCTTCATTGGTTGGACGCCAGCTCTAGAGCGAGAGCTACTAGCAATGGCAGCGGAATACTTTGCACTAGAGGATGCAGCGTAATGGAAAAAAACAAAGTACCAACATTCACAATCAAGCCCAAAAAAGGCGTCACTGTAAAAGACCCTAAAACGCTTGAACCCTTAAAAACTTCAGGTGAAAGCAAACCTCGTAACACCTATTGGCTGCGTCGTGTCAACGATGGTGACTGCACGGTTGTTGACACTTCGACCAAACAAACGACCATCAAGAAGGATGCTAAATAATGAGTATTAGCTTCAACGAAGTTCCTAGCAATATTCGTGTACCAGGTTGTTTTATCGAGATCGATAATAGCCTAGCGAACAGTGCAGAAGAACAACAAATCATCTTAGCCATTGGTAATGCGATTGCAGGTGCCAAAGTTGGGCCAAATACCGTGACTTTGTGTATGGACGAAACCATTGCCGCAGAGAACTTCGGCAAAGATGGCGCAACCTCTGAAATTGTGGAAATGGTGGAGTACTTCCGCAAACAAGATGAAGTTATGCCCATCTTCGCAGTCAGTGTTGACGCTGGTGATATCACCAGTGCTCTAGCCGCTTTGGGGGATGTTCAATATAACCACATCATGTGCTCACTCAATGATGAAACAACCATTCGAGAGTTAGGTGAGTTGCTTGAAGAACGTTATGACGCAATGAACCAGATCCCCGGTTTAGCTTACATTCCGAAAAAAGGCACACACGCAGAACTAGTCACCTTCGCCACTGTGAGTAATTGCCCGTTGATTAGCTTTATGCCTATCAATCAATTCTGTGATTCAGCAAACAATGATCTCAGTGATGCGGCTGCAATTGGTGCTTGGGTTGGTCAAATTGCGCCTTCGCTAGCTACTGACCCTTGCCGACCTTTGCAAACTTTGAAGCTTAGTGGCGTTTACTCAAAGGCTGCAAATGAATGGACGTTTGCAGAGCGCAATATGTTGCTATACGAAGGTATTAGTACCTTCACCGTTAGCTCAGCAAAAGAAGTCATGGTTGAGCGTCCTATTACTGCTTACACAGAAAACGCCGCTGGTATTGCAGATAACAGCTATCTCGATGTAATGACACCTGCTACAGCAATGTATTTCCGTCAGAAGCAACGCTCACGCATTCTCAGCAAATACGCTCGACACAAACTGGCAAAAGATGGAACTAAGTTTGCTCGCGGTCAGGTTATCGTGACACCAAGCATGCTCAAAACAGAGCTGCTCGCCCTGTATCGAGAGCTGGAATACAACGGTATTGTTCAAGACTTTGACGGCTACAAGAAGTCACTCATCGTTGAGCTAGACGATACCAATAAACAACGTGCGAACTACCAAGATTCTCCACAGTTCGTGAATGGTCTAATCATTACCGCAGGTAAGGTTCAATTTAGGAAGTAACTTATGTCAACAAAAATTACTAGCCGTGCCGTCCTAATAGCAGGTTCATTAGGACGACTGCCAATTAAAGAAGGTGCAGAGGTTGGCTTTGGTAACCTAAAGCGCACACCTGTAATGGGCGATGACGGCGTTTTAGGGTACTCAGAAGAATACTCTGATGCACCGTTCATCAAGGCAACCATTATTCATGCAAAAGATACTGATGAAGAAGCAATCGCCAATTTGGTTGATGAAAACGTCACGCTAGAAACCAATAGTGGTAAGACGTACACACTTAAAGAAGCTTTCTCAGCAGATCCGTTGTCGCTCACGGTGAAAGACGGTCAGCTTGAAATCATGCTGAACGGCGAAGAGCTGATTCCACAGTAAGGAGTAACCTCATGCTATCTATCCTCATGAAGAGAAAGCACCAGTTACAGTCAACGCCACAAAAGCCAGAGCAAATTAAGCAACCAGAGGCGAGCTCTAACCTTCGTCCTGCTTTTGCTGATAAACCTTGGGAAGAAACTCAAGCGGCCTTGAAGAATGACTTAGGCTTCTTGAAAAGCTTGTCAGGCTCCAAGGAGAAAGACCCGTACAAACAAGAACTGGTGAAAAAGTATCGCCCATTGGTAGAAAGGCTGCTTGAAACCCACAAAGGCAACTATGCCAACCTTGAAGTAATGTGGTGGTTCTACTTGTGGCAAGTTGATTTAGGTCGATTTGAAGAAGTCTATGATGATTTCCGCTTGGCTATCGAAGGTGGTTTAGAGCCTCCTATGACATGGCGAACTAATGGACATACAGCATTTTGTGATCTTGTTTTCACATACTCACACAAAGCTGTTCAGAAGAAAAAAGAGTTTAAGCGAGAGTACTTGATCAATGCTGTTAAAGACCTTCGCTCTGGACAACTGGCAACCAATGCGCCACTAAAAGTGAAAATGTTCCGTCTGGTCGGTGATTGGCACTTTGACGCAGGCGAGAAAAAAGAAGCTCATGATCTATTTGAGCAGGTAATGAAGCTTGACCCACGCAAGGGTGGTCGCAAGACCAAGCTAAACGAATTAAAAGAGGAGCTAGGCTATGACAGCCCCAACTAAGAACAAAGCGACAGTGAAGCCCGTTGACCTGCCGACTCCAATTGAAAAAGATGGTGTAGAGATTAAAAAGCTAGATTTGCGTAAACCGGACTCAGGCAACCTTCGTGGGCTCAGTCTCGTTGACGTATGTGAGATGAGATTTGAAGCAGGTGAAGTACTGTTACCTAGAATTTCTAATCTCAATGAGCGCGATGCTATGAATATGCCTGTTGAGAACTGGGCACCAATTCTGACGACTATCGCCTCTTTTTTCGTCAATACGGAACTGTAATAGAGCACGTAGAAGACTATTACGCTGACATTGCAGCAGTGTTTCACTGGCAACCAAGCGAAATAGACAGACTCAGCTACGAAGACCTATTGTTGTTCCGAGAAAAAGCACGACAAAGAACTGAACAAGAAGAGAGCGAATAAGCTCTCTTTTTTTATTTTGGGAAGGATATCTATGAAGATGAATCTCTCTATCGTGATGGGCATGAAAGATAAGACCAAGCCTATCCTAAAAGGTATGAGCAGCGAATCTGATCGCTATGCAAAGCAAATCAGGAAGGTGCAAAAAGCTCAAGCAGACGACTCTAGCGCTATGGCTATGATTGATCGCTTTAACGACATTAAGAAGGCCAAGCAGAAAAATATACTCGCTCTGAAAGCAGAACAAGAGCAGCTAGATAAACTGCAAAAGAAAGCGAAACAGCTTCAGGCACCGAGTGCCGCCCTTACTGCGAAAATCGCCAAGCAGCAAGAAAAGTTGAACAAACTCAATACTGAACAAAAGCAATACCAAACAGGATTAATGGGCTTACGTAAAAGCCTCAAAAAGTCCGGTGTTTCCGTGTACAAGCTCGATAGCGAATATGAACGCTTGAATAAGAGTTACAGAGAGCATGGCAAAGAGATTACCTCACTACAAAAGAAGTACTCGAAGCTACAAGGCATCATGAAACCGATGCAAAAGCTCAATGGAAAAATAAAGCTACCTAAAGTCGGTGGAGCTGTAGCAGGTAAAGGAGCCGCTTTGCTTGGTGGTTTGAGTATTGCTGGCCTAGTAACTGAAGTGAACAGTGCAGCAGCAGAAATGGACGCTCTTGCGAAAAAATCTGCCACTCTGAAAATATCCATTAGTGAGCTGCAAGCCATGCGCAAACAAGCTTCGCATGCAGGTGTTGACGAAGACACAATGTCATCGGCCTTAACACGCTTTACTAAACGTCTAGGTGTCCTACAACAAACGGGAAGTGGCGCTCTGGGCTCTTACCTCAAAAAGAGTGGTAATTCTGCATTCAAGGACTTAGACGGTGCAGCAAATACCCAAGAGGCTTATGAAGCACTCTTAGCATCATTTTCAAAACTTAAAACCGCTCAAGAACAAATGGCATTCGCTGACGCTGCCTTTGGTCAGGACGGTCGCCAAATGCTATTGCTTCTTCGAGAAGGTACAGACGGTTTAGCGAGGTCACGAAAAGAATTAGCCGAATTAGGCGGCGGTGCAAAAGCGGAAGATGCAGCAAAAGCCGAAGCCTACAACGATGCTTTGCAACGTATTCAAGAAAGTATCAAATCAATCAAGTATGCAGCTCTCGCCCCTATCATGGAAAAAGCGACTCAAGCCTTTGGCGAGTTCACGAATAAATTCAAGAATGTCAAATGGCGAGATGAAACCATCACCAAAGTCACTCAAGCAGTTAAAGGCCTCTATAACGGGCTTGTTTTTCTGGGTAAGGGCGTGATTTTTGTTTCTCAGTACTTCCGCGAAATTGTTGCAGCCGTGGCTTTATTTAAAGTTGCATTGATTGCGTTAAATGCTGTGATCTTAGGTAACCCAATTGGATTAATTGTCGCAGCAGTTATGGCGGCGGTTGTTGCCATTACTTACTTGGTCGATAAGTTCTATGGCCTAGACAAAGTTATTAAGGCAATTGGGGAAGGTATTGGTTGGTTATGGAACGAGTTTAAAAAGCTCATTAACATGCTGCCCGACTCACTAATCCCTGAAGGTTGGAAGTTGCAAACCGAAGAAGCAGGTGAACAAGTAGATAAATTGGCAGGAAAACTTAACAAGATTAAGGACAAGAACGCCAAGTTAGGTATCACAACTAATGAGACTTATAACCGAACGGAACAACAAGGTTACACGGGATATCAAGCCGGAGGACTTACCTCCCAAAATCAATACCGCCCTTATCAACCACTGGCCCCACAAACAATGAAGAGCAAGTCTGAAGTATCACTGACAATTAAATCTGATAAGCCCGTGTCAGTAGACCAAGCAAAAACGGACAAAGGGACTGATCTTAATATGGATGTTGGGAATATGGTGTGGGGATTCTAAAGAGCTTTGGTTAACGCAACCAAGCATTTGAGCACTCATAATCACTTCATGTAGTTCAAGGGAATTCGCTCGAGCATAGTCACATCTAACTACGTTGGCCAACATAGTCAAATGTATCTATGAAGTACCAGAAATAACAAAGCCGCCTACACTGGCGGCTTTCTTGTATCTGAAGCAAGGCGTACTAATCAATTTTAAGGTGTACCGAAAATTCGCAGATCGCCTATGGTACGCCTCAACCAACCAAAACCCTTTATTTTGCTAGAAAGTAGATCCCATCCAACATGGGTGCTATTGAAAAGCGGTTAGCCGCGAATTTACTAGTATTATCAGGTTTCATAAAGTGAGTCTCGCTGTACAGTGAGCATCGTGGTTAAAACAGAATCCGCGATTATACACACAGATAAGAAAACATTCAGGAAAAATCAGGAGAGCTTTCTGTACTTAGCCAAGCATTGGAAGAATTTGATTTTGACCGAGGATTAGAGATCTTAGCCACAAGCCAAAAGTGAGTTATCAGCAATTTACGCTAAGTAGGTATCGTTTTTTTCGTAGATAAGGTAACTTATACGCCTTAAGTTACCTTCAGTTCTATTCATTTCCAGAATGAGTAACTTACTGACACAGCTATTAGATATTACCAAATGAGGAACGATAAACCTCGATAAATGGTATATTATTAAAAATGTCCATTGGTAATGGTGATAAGTTTGGACCTGCAGTTAGTAAAACAAATAGAAGAGATATGCACTGCCCGTGGCGTAAGGCTCACGACTCAACGAAAACGTGTGTTTGAGCTGATTTGTGCAAGCCCGAAAGCATCCAGTGCTTATGAGCTATTAGAAGAATTGAAGCTGAGTGAACCTCAAGCAAAGCCTCCAACGGTTTATCGTGCATTGGACTTTTTGCTCGAACAAGGATTCATCCATCGCGTTGAATCGACCAATAGCTACATCCAATGCTGTTCTTGCAATGCTCATAAACATTATTCGCATCTATTGATATGCGATAAATGCAGTAACGTTATTGAACTACAAGATGATAGTTTGGTAGCCTTGTTGGCAGATAATGCAGAAAAGCATGGCTTTACCATCATTAATCACGTGATTGAATCACACGGTATTTGTCAGTCATGTTCCTCTGACAAAGCGAACTAAAGATATAGAAGAAGATTATGCGCGCTGAATTTGTAAACCCGTTTTTAGCATCATTGATGAATGTTTTAAAAACGATGGCTTCACTGGAATTGAAGCCACAGAAACCTCGTGTAAAGAAAGATGAAATTGCACGTGGGGACGTATCAGGTTTAATAGGGATGGTCGGCACGCAAAGCCGTGGCTCGATGTCTATTACCTTTGACGAAAGCCTTGCTCTAGAAATCATGCAGAACATGCTAGGCGAGCGCCCGAATGGTTTAAATGACGAAGTGACCGATATGGTTGGTGAAATCACCAACATGGTGACTGGCGGTGCGAAACGTATCCTTGCGGAAAGTGGTTTTGATTTTGATATGGCAACTCCTGTTGTTGTATCAGGTAAAGGCCATACCATTCGCCACAAATGTGAAGGCTCGATCATCATCATGCCTTTCTCATCTCAGTGGGGTAATGCATTCATCGAGATTTGTTTCGAATAATCGAATACTTTGATGTTGAATTAGATATAAAAAACGCTTCCTTAGGAAGCGTTTTTTATTTTTAGCCGATGATGCCACGCTCTTGTAGCGCAACAAGGCAGTCATCGACTAATGCCTCAATACTTTTTTCACCCGCCAGTAAGTCTATCTCAGGATTCAGTGGCACTTGATACTCAGAATCAATGCCTGTGAAATTGCTAATCTCTCCTGCGCGCGCTTTCTTGTATAGTCCTTTCGGATCACGCTGCTCACACACATCAAGCGACGTATTAACAAACACCTCAAGAAACTCGCCTTGTGGAAGCATTTCTCTTACCAATTGTCGTTCCGCGCGGTGCGGTGAGATAAACGCCGACAAAACAATCAGACCTGCATCAGCCATTAACTTAGCCAACTCACCAATACGACGGATGTTCTCGCGGCGATCTTGCTCAGAGAAACCAAGATCACTACATAACCCATGACGAACGTTATCACCATCTAATAGATAAGTATGGTAACCCGACTTCGCTAAGCGAGTTTCCAGTGCACCAGCAACCGTTGATTTGCCAGCACCCGATAATCCAGTAAACCAAAGCACAACTGGCTTCTGTTTTTTAAGCTGAGAACGAAACGTTTTGTCGATCGCATGTTGATGCCACACTACGTTTTCGTCTTTAACGGGAGTCTCCGTCGTCATAATTGCGTCCTTTTAAAACGGGAAGAAGATCGGGATAAGCGTTAACACTAGTACAGAGTAAACAATTGAAATAGGAATCCCGATTCGAACATAGTCCGTTAATTTATAATTACCTACGCTATAGACCAGTAAATTAGTCTGATAGCCATAGGGAGAGATAAAGCTTGCGCTAGCACCAAACAGCACTGCCATAATAAAAGGCATCGGGTCGACGCCATAGCCTACCGCCATGCTATAGCCAATCGGAAAGGCCAAAGCTGCTGCCGCATTGTTGGTGACAAGCTCAGTCAAAATCAGCGTTAACAAGTAAGTCGCGACCAGTGCGCCAAATACTCCCCAACCGTTAAAGCCTTCAATAAACATCTGGCCTAAGCTGACCGATAAGCCAGTCGACAACATAAGTTGGGCAATAGAGAGTGCAGAACCGACGATAACGACAATATCGATCGGGAAACGGCGACGTAATTCACCCAGTTGAATCACTCCGCTAAGCAGAGCAGCCAGTAAATAGACAGATAGACCTTTAATCAGTGGCACCATATCGAGCAAAGCTAATGCAATCACACTCGCAAAGCCCACCAGCACCAGCGCTGATTTGTTGGCATCTAAACGAGCACTAGAATCTAAATCATTGATTAATACAAACTCTTTGCGATGCGCTTGCTTTTCTTGCTCAAAGCGCTTACCTGGTACTAGCACCAAGGTATCACCCGCATTCAAAGTGATGTTACCTAAGCCACCTTGTAAGCGCTCATGACCACGACGAATCGCAACGACAACCGCATCGAAACGATCGCGGAAGTGACTCGATTTTAAAGTCTTATTACAAAAACTGGCCGATGAACTCACCACGACTTCAACGAAGCCCTGGCCATTTAAGTGGTGCTGACCAAATAGCGTTAGGCCTTGAATTTCTTGCAACGTCGCAACACTTTCAATATCACCACAGAACAGCAACCTATCTCGAGCTTGCAAGACAAAGTCAGGCTCGACGGATGGCATCGTTTCTCCATCACGCACCACTTCGGCTAAAAACAGTTTTCTTAACGCGCGCAGATTGTTTTCACTAATACTGCGTCCGACTAATGGCGATCCAGGCTCTACCCTCGCCTCTAAGAAATAAGGCAGTTCATCTTGGTTTTGATCATCATAGTTCGGCAGTAAGTAACTGAGCGGGATCAAGATCAACAAGCCGCCAGCCAACACTGACAAACCGATCATTGTCGGAGCAAAAAAACTCAAACTTGGTAAGCCTGCATCTTCAACAAAGCTATTAATGATCAAGTTGGTGGAGGTCCCGATCAAAGTTAAGGTACCACCAAGGATCGCGGTGTAGGAGAGCGGAATTAGCAGTTTCGACGGGGCATGTTGTTGATTGCGCTTAATCGCACTAATCAAGGAAACAACCACTGCTGTATTGTTAGTAAATGAAGACAATAATGCCGTCGATAAGCCCAACTTCGCCACCACGGTGCCTAAACAACCAGTGGACAAAGAGCGGCCGACCCAACTAATTAGGCGGGTTTTTTCTAGTGCTGCTGACGCTAAGATCAGCAGCACTAAAGTTAACAAGGAAGAGTTAGTGAAATTGGTCGCTATCTCACTAACGTCAGTCATGCCCGCCAGAAATGCAATAAATGCAGCGCCAGCAAAGATATGACTTGGCTTGATTCGCGTTGTCAGTAAGCAAGTCACTATGCCGAGTAAAATTGCTAATACAAACCCTTGCTGCCACATAACGCTTCCTTGTAACTCTGAGTGTTTACTTGAGCAATTGACTGATATCTTTCGCTTCCCAGTGCGGGAAGTGCTTACGAACTAAAGCATTAAGCTCAAGTTCAAACGCTGAAATATCGGCCGTTTTGGTTTCGACACTAGATAGACTCTCACGCACTAGGCCGGAACCGACGGTAACGTTGGTTAGGCGATCAATGATGATAAAGCCTCCTGTGTCTTGGCTGGCTAGATAGTTATCCAGTGCCACAGACTCGGTTAGCGTCCACTCACACAATCCAATACCATTAAGTGGTAACTCAACCGCACTGTGGGTCGACAGGTTATTGATATCGTATTGATGACGAATGGATTCAACGCGACCAACGGTTTTCTTACCTGCGATCTTGATATCATATTCACGCCCTGGCTGTAGCGCCTGCTCAGTCATCCAAACCACATCTGCAAGCAAGTGATTGCTCGACTCTACCTGCGCATTCTCTAGTACAATCAGGTCACCACGGCTGATATCAATCTCATCTTCGAGCGTCAGCGTTACCGCGAGACCCGCTTGAGCCTGCTCTAAGTCGCCGTCAAATGTGACAATACGAGCCACTTTGGATGTCTTACCTGAAGGCAGCGCTTTAACTTCATCACCGACTTTTACTGAGCCCGATGCAATCGTGCCGGCAAAACCGCGGAAGTCGAGGTTTGGTCGGTTAACGTATTGAACTGGGAAACGGAACTCACCGATTTCTTTATCTTGGTCAACATCAACATTTTCAAGAATCTCAAGTAGTGACGGGCCTTCAAACCAACTTAGGTTTTGACTTGCTTCAACCACGTTATCGCCCTCTAGGGCAGACAGTGGAAGAATCTGAATGTCAGTTTCACCTTGCAAGTTTTTCGAGAACTCTAAGTACTCATCACGAATCTGTTCAAAACGATCTTGTGAGTAATCAACCAGATCCATTTTGTTTACCGCAACAACAAAGTGCTTAAGGCCTAATAGGTTTGAGATAAACGAGTGACGACGTGTTTGATCGAGTACACCTTTACGCGCATCAATTAAGATCACTGCGACATCACAAGTAGAAGCACCTGTCGCCATGTTACGTGTGTACTGCTCGTGTCCTGGCGTATCTGCAATGATGAACTTACGTTTTTGCGTCGAGAAGTAGCGGTATGCTACGTCAATGGTAATACCTTGTTCACGCTCTGCTTGTAGGCCATCAACTAGCAATGCCAAATCAGGACGCTCACCCGTTGTACCAACACGTTGGCTATCATTGTGAACGGCTGCTAACTGATCTTCATATATTTGCTTAGAGTCATGCAGTAAGCGGCCAATCAGTGTACTTTTGCCATCATCTACAGAACCACAAGTTAGGAATCTAAGTAGTGATTTGTATTGATGTTGTTTTAGGTATCCTTCGATACCAAGCTCTTCGAGTTGAGCTTCAACTGCGCTATTCATTTTCTTTCCTTAGATCCTTATTAGAAATAACCTTGACGCTTTTTCAATTCCATCGATCCTGACTGATCGTGGTCGATCGCTCGTCCTTGTCGCTCACTTGAAGTCGCAACTAGCATCTCTTCAATAATGCCGGTCAGGGTATTCGCTTCTGACTCAATTGCACCCGTTAATGGGTAGCAGCCGAGAGTACGGAATCGCACACTCTTCTCTTCAATCTTCTCACCCGGTTGAAGCTCCATACGATCGTCATCAACCATGATCAGCATGCCATCGCGCTCTACAACTGGGCGCTTGTCCGCTAGGTAAAGCGGGACAATTTCGATGTTCTCTAGGTAGATGTATTGCCAGATATCCAACTCAGTCCAATTTGATAGTGGGAAGACACGAATGCTTTCACCTTTGTTGATCTGCCCGTTATAGGTTTTCCATAACTCTGGGCGCTGGTTCTTTGGGTCCCAAGTGTGGTTTTTATCTCGGAATGAATAGACACGCTCTTTAGCACGAGACTTCTCTTCATCACGGCGAGCACCACCAAATGCAGCATCAAAACCGTACTTGTTCAGCGCCTGTTTTAGGCCTTGCGTTTTCATGATGTCAGTATGCTTCGATGAGCCATGAACAAATGGACTACAACCCATAGCGAGACCTTCTGGGTTCTTGTGAACCAAAAGCTCAAAGCCATACTTTTCTGCGGTACGATCGCGAAATTCGATCATCTCTTTGAATTTCCAATCGGTATCTACGTGCAGCAACGGGAATGGAATCTTACCTGGGTAAAATGCTTTACGAGCAAGGTGTAGCATCACCGATGAATCTTTACCTATCGAGTACATCATCACTGGGTTATCAAACTCAGCGGCAACTTCACGGATGATATGAATACTCTCCGCTTCTAGCTGCTTTAGGTGGGTTAAACGTTCTTGGTCCATGTTAGTGCTTCCTTTAAGGCTCATCATGAGCTTCGACTAATCAAATAATGAGTTATGCAAATTGGCGTTGTTGAGATTGTTGTTGTGGCTCTGGAGTGAACCACGCCAACTTCTCTGACAGGGACACCACTTCACCAATGACGATAAGAGACGGCGATTGCGCGTCTTTAGCAAGTTCAGCGAGTTGAGCAAGCTGTCCTTTAAAAATTCTTTGAGTTGATTGAGTGCCACGCTCAATAATGGCGATCGGCGTCTCTGGGCTGCGACCATACTCAACAAGCTGACTCTGTATATAATTGGACTTCATCAACCCCATATATATCACTAGCGTTTGATTGCCGCGGGCGAGGGTTGACCAGTCCATTTGATCGCTTTCTGCTTTTAAGTGACCGGTAATGAACATCGCAGACTGAGCATAATCACGGTGAGTCAATGGAATGCCAGCGTAGGCGGTTGCCCCCGCAGCAGCGGTGATACCTGGAATGACTTGAAATGAGATACCAGCATCGGCGAGAACTTCAAGCTCTTCACCACCGCGGCCGAAAATGAACGGATCACCACCTTTAATGCGAACGACACGATGACCTTGCTTAGCAAAGTCGACTAATAGCTGGTTGGTTTTCTCTTGCGGAACACTATGGTGACCAGCTCGCTTACCGACACAAACTAAAATGGTGTCGCTGGGCACTAGCGCCATAATCTCGTCCGAGACAAGGTAGTCATAGAGAACCACATCGGCTTGCTGCAAAAAGCGAATCGCTTTAAGTGTCAATAGTTCAACATCGCCCGGCCCTGAACCGACAAGCGCAACCTCACCTTGTCCAAGGAGACTCTGCCCTATTGAATTCAGATCCGTTCGATTGCTGCGCTGTGCATGCCGACTACTCAGTGGGAATTGAGAGATCGTATCCTTGCTCGCCATAATGTCACCCTTTCCATTTCTCTTTGGGCATTATGGCGTTGTAGTTATATTACCGGAAATTCTAAAATTTCATTTTTTATATCAATTTCTGATAAGGAAATTTGTTATAAGTGATTACGAATCGATCATTTTTGAGAGACTCTAGGCAGAACGCCATAAAGAAATTGGTAAAGATCACGTTTTAATAGTGATTAGCCGCATTGTTTCATTTCATTTTGTTACATTATGCAACTTCTAACGTAACGCTATCGGAGCTTAAAAATGAAAGTAGCAGTGAAACCTCTGTCTCTTGCTGTACTCGGTGGTATGTTAACTATGGCTGGCCCAGCTATGGCTGATACCATCAAACTACGTATCGTTGAAACGACTGACATTCACACGAATGTCATGGATTACGATTACTACAAAGACAAACCATCACAAAAGATTGGCCTAGCTCGTGCTGCTACTATCGTTAAACAAGCTCGTGCAGAAGTCGAAAACAGCGTTCTTGTGGATAATGGCGACCTTATCCAAGGTAGTCCAATGGGCGATTACATGGCCGCTAAAGGTATTAAGCCAGGTGAAGTCCACCCTGTTTACAAAGCAATGAACCAGCTCAATTATGATGTGGGCAATATTGGTAACCATGAGTTTAACTACGGTCTTAAATTCTTAGCGGAAACGATCAACGACGCAAACTTCCCATACATTAATGCCAACGTTTTCGATAAAAAAACAGGGGAACACCACTTTAAGCCGTATGTCATCAAAACACATACCTTTAAAGATGTAGATGGTGTCGAGCATAAAATTAAAGTGGGCTACATCGGTTTTGTACCACCACAAATCATGGTTTGGGATAAAAAGAACTTAGAGGGCAAAGTTGTCGCCAAAGACATTAAAGAAACAGCCGAAAAACTGATTCCTCAAATGAAAAAAGAAGGCGCGGATGTCATTGTCGCAATAGCTCATTCTGGTGTGTCATCAGACCCGTACAAGTATGGCGCTGAAAACTCAACGTACTACCTTGCTAACGTTAAAGGTATCGATGCAATTGCATTTGGTCACTCCCATGCCGTCTTCCCAGGTAAAGGCTTTGATAACATTCAAGGCGTAGACAACGAGAAAGGCACGATTAATGGTGTTGCTTCTGTCATGCCAGGACGTTGGGGCAGCCACGTTGGTGTTATCGACCTTGAATTGAAAGAAAAAGATGGTAAGTGGACGGTCGTTAGCGGCCAGTCTGAAGCACGTCCAATCTTCGATAAAGCGCACAATAAACCTCTAGCTAAAGAAGACGCTGGTATAGTTAAAGCACTCGAAGCTGACCACAAAGGGACTCGTGAGTTCGTTAATCAACCAATTGGTCAGGCGAATGATGTAATGTACAGCTTCCTAGCTTTGGTTCAAGACGATCCAACAGTACAAATCGTAAACCTAGCGCAGAAAGATTATGTTGAACGATTTATTCAAGGTGACCCTGATCTTTCTGATATTCCAGTACTTTCTGCAGCTGCACCATTTAAAGCCGGCGGCCGTAAAAACGATCCAGCAAACTTTACTGAAGTTGAATCTGGTCAACTAACCTTCCGTAACGCTGCTGACCTTTACCTATACCCGAACACACTTGTTGCGATGAAAGTAACCGGTAAAGAAGTGAAAGAGTGGCTAGAGTGTGCTGCTGGTCAATTTAAACAAATCGATGTCAACAGCACCGCCCCGCAGCAGCTGATTGATTGGGATGGATTCCGCACCTACAACTTCGATGTAATCGATGGTGTGAATTACCAAATTGATGTCACGAAACCTGCAAAATACAACGGTGATTGCAGAGTCATCAACCCTGATGCAGAGCGTATCGTTGGCCTTACTTACCAAGGTAAGCCAATTGATATGAAACAAGACTTCATCATTGCGACCAACAACTATCGTGCATATAGCAACAAATTCCCTGGCACTGGTTCTAAATTTATCGCATTCGACTCACCAGATGAAAACCGTTCTATTTTGGCGGCCTACATTAGCCGTGTCAGTAAAGAAAAAGGTGATGTAACACCAAGCGCAGATAACAACTGGTCATTTGCACCAATCAAGTCTGACACAGCACTTGATATTCGCTTTGAAACTTCTCCAAGTGAAAAAGCAGCACAATTCATTGAGTCTAAGGGTCAATACCCGATGAAGCGTGTAGCGACAGATGATGTCGGTTTTGCGGTATACCAAATCGATCTTGAAAAATAATCCAGCAAGATAACTAAACCAAAGCCGCAATGTCGATTGCGGCTTTTTCGTATTGTCATCCCACTCACACCTAGTGAACGATATACGCTACACTCTTGGCTATCACTTTTATCCACTGAACTTGATCATGCTTGACGCTTTCCAACAGCAGTTGACTAATAACGGTTTTACCCAACAAGAAATTACCCAGCTATCTGACAGTGCACAATTTATTGAGCTTCCAACACGCCATATATTACTTCATCAAGGGGAAGTCGCCTCGGAAATACACTTTCTTATTGAAGGCATCTGTCACTCGGCCTATTTAACCGATAAAGGCAAAGAATTTAGTAAAGAGTTCTATTGGGAGAATGACTGGATAATAGGCTTTGAAAGCCTCATCAAACAGCAACCATCACCCTATTTACTTGAATCTCTCACACCTTGCTCAATTTTATCGCTACCGATAGAGACGTTACGTGTTTGGCGCGAAGAAAAGCACAGCATTTATCTTAAACTGCTCGAAACCCAACTGATGTACAAAGAGAACAAAGAGCGCTTTATGTTGCTTTACAGCCCAGAAGAGCGCTATGAGCTATTCTGCCAGCACTACCCTGAACTACTTGAGCGATTGAATGATTACCAAATTGCGGCGTATCTGGGCATTACTCCCATCAGCTTAAGTCGGATCAAAAATCGCCAGTAAAGTTAACAATTGTTAATGCAGCCGAAGGAGTGACTTGCTAGATTCGGTTTATCACTTATTGAAGACGAAATCGCATGATCACTTGGCAACTTATCCCTTTTTCAGGTTTAACCACCAACCAGCTTTATCAGCTTCTCAAGCTCAGAGTTAACGTGTTTGTTGTTGAACAAACCTGCCCTTACCCTGAGCTTGATGACAAAGACCATCAAGCAGGTGTCCACCATCTATTGGGTTACCAAGGTGAGGAGCTCATCGCTTGTGCTCGATTACTACCAAGTGGTATCAGCTACCCATCGGTCAGCATTGGTCGTGTCGCGACTGTTGAAACTAAACGCGGCGGCGGACTTGGTCATCAACTGCTACAACAGGCGTTACTGGGGTGTGAGTCGTTATGGCCTGGCGAGAGCATCGAAATTGGCGCGCAAGAACATCTTGCTAGCTTCTACGAGAAACATGGTTTCGTTCAAACGTCAGCAATGTATCTCGAAGACGACATACCGCATATCGATATGAAATTGAATAAGTAACACGATGCGTTCGGCCACCTACTCTGCAATCCTATTATTAGTGTTGGGTAACTTAGCTGCGTCCTTCTCCGACGTGGCAGTAAAGTTGCTTGATGGAGAGGTGTCGGCGTTTCAGTATATTTTTATTCGTCAATTGTTATCGACGTTAGTTATTGCGCCATTTTGGTGGCGACAGAGCAAACAAAAACGGGCACTGACACATCCAAAAATAAATCTTTTACGTGCCCACCTAATCATTATAGGTAGCGGTTGTATGGTCGTCGCTATTACTCATCTAACATTAGCCACAGCCAACGCCGTATTCTATGCCGCTCCACTGGTGATGTTGCCGCTATCTGCTCTATTGCTGAATGATAAACCAAACTGGCGCCGTGTCGCAGCTACACTGTTTGGTTTTATCGGAGTGATGGTCGTGTTAAGGCCAACAGAGTTTCATTGGGCGGCCATGTTTGCATTAGGCACAACGCTGACTTTAGCCTTATTTAACATTACGGCACGTAAGCTGCCGGCAAGTCAAAGTGTCATAAGCACACTGTTTTGGACATCACTGCTTTCTTTGCCAGTGTCGGCATTATTGGCCATTCTCCATTGGGCACCAATAACACTCAATCAGATCCTGCTTATCTTAACCAGCGCTGGACTGATACTGACCTACAACGGGCTGGCGGTAATAGCCTACCAACGCGCTCCGGCGAATAACATTGCTGTGGCGGAAAATTCGGGATTAGTCTTTGTCGCGCTGTTTGGCATAGCGTGGTTTAACGAAGTGCCTAACTGGCTAACGACATTAGGGATAGTGATGATCATTCTCCCCCTAATGCCTTGGAAAGGATTGCTCGATGACCTGAAACGTCGTGGAGGTTATTTACTACGGCCAAAACCGCCGTCTGATAAACGGAAAAACATCACCGATTGATTGTTCTTCTCTAACTGTAAGATATCAAGCTGCCCACTCTCTTTAAGCTTGAATCGCACCAATTGACCATGCTTAATTCGGCTAAGAGGTTTGTCTGAGCCTTCAACTTTGACCAGTGCATTCAAATCTGACATGGCTAAACCATTATTACGAAAAACCTGAGCCAACGTATCGCCGCTTTTCACTTCATACTCTTTCCAGGCATCTGAAGCTAACGACTGTTGCTCAGCACTTTTTTGCTCGCTCAAGCTACGAGTGTTGATATTCACTTCAACTCGTTGAGATGGCGTAGCTGGGCTTTCTTTTTGTGGTTGCGATTCCGGTAGAGGGATAACAAGCAATACTAGCAATAAAGGAACTAACACCACCAATGCTCGCTGGTGCAGTTTTGGCAGCATATTCCATTTAGTCAGCACCGGCTGCTTAATCTGTTGCCAATCAACCGAGCTGAACTTTTCTTTCACTAGCTCTAGGTAATCCACTTGTTGCTTCTTTTTCTTTCTGCGATTCATCGCACCTTCTCTCCAAACGGGCTGCGTTACCAGTATAAAAAATCAAGACCTTATGAGTATAGGAATTTTCGCGCGAGCAGGTCATTACTCGCTAAAAATTGACAAATAGCATGCTGAAAGTCGATCTAAATCTCACATTACAGCTAGCCGCCTCGTATCAACCCTCTGACGTTTCATCACGCGGCTATTACTGGTATCCTTTATCCTTTATACACCATATAAAGAGAGACACCATGTCTGAAGTTAAATTTGAGACTGTAGAGCAGAAAGCAAGCTACGGTATCGGTCTACAAATGGGTCAGCAGCTAGCTGGTTCTGGTCTTGAAGGTCTAAACGTTGACGCTATCGCTGCTGGTATCGCAACAGCACTAGTTGGTGAACAGCCAGCTATCGAGATCGACGAAATCAACAACGCACTACAAGAACTACACACTCGCGTAGAAGCAGCACGTCAAGAAGCAGCTAAAGCAGCAGCAGCTGACGGTGAAGCATTCCTAACAGATAACGCTCTACGTCCAGAAGTAACGGTACTTGAGTCTGGTCTGCAATACGAAATCATCACTGAAGGTACTGGTGAGATCCCAACCTCTGACAAGCAAGTACGTGTTCACTACCACGGTGAGCTAACAGACGGTACTGTATTCGACAGCTCTGTATCTCGTGGTCAACCGGCTGAATTCCCAGTAACTGGCGTAATCAAAGGTTGGGTTGAAGCTCTTCAACTAATGCCTGTAGGTTCTAAGTGGAAACTATACATCCCTCAAGACCTAGCATACGGTGAGCGTGGCGCAGGTGCAGCTATCCCTCCATTTGCTGCTTTAGTATTCGAAGTAGAACTACTAGACATTCTTTAATCGATAAAGATTAAGCATATTTAAAACGGCGATACCTAGGTATCGCCGTTTTTTTATAAAGTTAGCACACCCACAGCTTTTCGTGCGCCATTAGGTATATGATGCGAAATGACGTTAAACAAAATCATAAGGAAATCGTCGTAGTCACTACAGCTCACGCTGGAGTGATTGGTGGTGTCGGCTCTCTATTGGCACTGACTTAACGAAAATGTTCACCGACAGCGTTGAGGTAGACAGTGCGCCCTCTGCATTGATTATGGACCTAGCACTAGTAAGCTCGTTTTCGCCTTTAATCATCAATGCTCTTCAGCACAAGGCGCGATCAGCGAGCTAACTTCTGCTTTAGCGGGGATTTAGCAGTAAGAAAAAACGGGGGAATTTATTGAACAAAGGTCGATCAGTGTATCAGCCTTTTTTAATAGCAGAATGGAATTACAGATACAAAAAAGCCGAGCTAGTGCTCGGCTTTTTTTGTTCTTACGAACCTGATTACTCAGCAGCTTCTTCAGCAGCTGGACGATCTACAAGCTCAATGTAAGCCATTGGAGCTTTATCACCAGTACGGAAACCAGCTTTTAGGATACGAGTGTAACCGCCCTGACGAGCAGCAAAACGTGGACCTAGTTCGTTAAACAGTTTTGCAACTACTTCGTTGTCACGAGTACGTGCAAATGCTAGACGACGGTTAGCAACGCTGTCAGTCTTAGCTAGTGTAATCAAAGGCTCAACTACGCGACGTAGCTCTTTTGCTTTTGGCAGTGTAGTCTTGATAACTTCATGACGTACTAGAGAGCTAGCCATGTTGCTAAACATCGCTTTACGATGTGAGCTGTTGCGGTTGAGTTGACGACCACTCTTACGATGGCGCATGACCTAATCCTTCTAACTTTATCGATTAATCTTCAGCGATAGACGCTGGTGGCCAGTTTTCTAGGCGCATGCCCAGAGACAGACCACGTGATGCAAGTACGTCTTTAATCTCAGTAAGAGATTTTTTACCAAGGTTAGGCGTTTTAAGTAGCTCAACCTCAGTACGCTGTACAAGATCACCGATGTAGTGAATCGCTTCTGCTTTCAGACAGTTAGCAGAGCGAACTGTTAGTTCAAGATCGTCTACAGGACGCAGTAGGATCGGATCGAATTCTGGCTTCTCTTCCTTCTCCTCAGGTACACGTACATCACGAAGATCTACGAACGCATCCAATTGTTCAGCTAGGATAGTAGCTGCACGACGGATTGCTTCCTCAGGGTCTAGAGTACCGTTCGTTTCCATATCGATAACAAGCTTGTCTAAGTCTGTACGCTGCTCTACACGAGCTGCTTCAACAGAATAAGCAATCTTGTCTACTGGGCTGTACGTAGCGTCAACCAGTAGGCGGCCAATTGGACGCTCATCTTCTTCAGTATGGATACGAGCCGAAGCTGGAACATAACCACGACCACGTTCAACCTTGATACGCATAGCGATCTCAGCGTTGTCATCCGTTAGGTGACAAATAACGTGTTCAGGGTTAGCGATCTCTACATCACCATCATGGGTGATGTCACCTGCAACCACAGGGCCCGAGCCTGATTTGTTCAAAGTAATGAACACTTCATCTTTGCCTTCGGCAACGCGTACAGCTAGACCTTTAAGGTTTAGTAGGATTTCAAGAATATCTTCCTGAACGCCTTCTTTAGTGCTGTACTCATGAAGTACGCCTTCAATTTCTACTTCTGTTACAGCACAACCTGGCATAGAAGATAGAAGAATACGGCGAAGTGCATTACCAAGAGTATGGCCAAAACCACGCTCTAATGGCTCAAGAGTTACTTTTGCGTGAGTCGTGCTAACTTGTTCGATGTCAACAAGACGTGGCTTAAGAAATTCTGTTACAGAACCCTGCATTGTGTCCTCTCTTTAGTTTAAACCTTACTTAGAGTAAAGCTCGACGATCAATTGTTCGTTGATGTCAGCAGATAGATCTGAACGCTCAGGCATACGCTTGAACGTAGCTTCCATCTTACCAGCATCTACTTCAATCCAAGTTGGTTTTTCACGTTGTTCAGCAACTTCTAGAGCTGCTTTAATACGAGATTGCTGTTTAGCTTTCTCGCGGATAGAAACAACGTCATTAGCCGCAACTTTGAAAGAAGGAATGTTTACAACTTTACCGTTAACTAGGATAGCTTTATGGCTAACTAGCTGACGTGCTTCTGCGCGAGTTGCGCCAAAGCCCATGCGGTAAACTACGTTATCAAGACGACCTTCAAGAAGCTGAAGTAGGTTTTCACCTGTGTTGCCTTTAAGACGTGCAGCTTCTTTGTAGTAGTTACGGAATTGTTTTTCTAGAACGCCGTACATACGACGAACTTTTTGCTTCTCACGAAGCTGAACGCCATACTCAGATAGACGACCGCGACGAGCGCCGTGTACACCTGGTGCGTTATCAATTTTACACTTGGTATCGATCGCGCGTACGCCAGACTTAAGGAATAAGTCAGTACCTTCGCGACGGCTAAGCTTCAGCTTAGGACCCAAATATCTTGCCATGATCTTTCTCCAGTAATCTAAAAAACGTTATACGCGACGTTTCTTAGGTGGACGACAACCGTTATGAGGGATTGGTGTAGCATCAACGATGTTTGTGATGCGGAAACCAGCAGCGTTCAGTGCGCGAACAGTAGATTCACGACCTGGACCAGGACCCTTAACCATAACTTCCAAGTTCTTTAGACCGTACTCTTTAGCCATTTCAGCACAACGCTCAGCAGCAACCTGTGCAGCGAACGGAGTAGACTTACGAGAGCCACGGAAACCTGAACCACCTGCAGTAGCCCAAGCTAGTGCGTTACCTTGACGGTCAGTAATGGTTACGATTGTGTTATTGAAAGAAGCATGGATGTGCGCAACACCGTCTGCAACTTGTTTGCGAACGCGTTTACGCGCGCGAGTTGGTTGTTTAGCCATTGTACTCTACCTTCCCGATTATTTCTTGATCGGCTTACGCGGACCCTTACGGGTGCGAGCATTGGTTTTAGTACGCTGTCCACGTAGTGGTAGACTGCGACGATGACGAAGACCACGGTAACAGCCAAGGTCCATAAGACGCTTGATGTTCATTGATACTTCACGACGTAGATCACCCTCTACAGTGTATTTAGCTACACCATCACGCAGTTGATCGATCTGTTCTTCAGATAGTTCACTGATCTTAACATCTTCAGCAATACCCACTTCAGCTAGGATAGCTTGAGAGCGAGTCTTACCGATGCCGTAGATTGACGTTAGTGCAATCACAGCATGTTTTTGATCAGGAATGTTAATGCCTGCTATACGGGCCATTATTCACTCCTAGTGTTTCATAAAAGAATTAGCCGCAGCAAAGCCCGTTATGGATACGCTGCGGGATACTACTTCTTTTGCACGCAAAAGGTAGGCCGAGGAATATACTCGACACTACCTTATATTTCAAGTAAAAATTTCTGCTAATTAGCCTTGGCGCTGCTTGTGCTTTGGCTCACTGCAAATCACGCGAACGACACCGTTACGCTTGATAACTTTACAGTTACGGCAGATTTTTTTAACGGAAGCACGAACTTTCATTGCTAAACTCCGTAAATGAAATCTGAGTCTACCGCCGAATTAACGACCATAGCCTTTCAGATTTGCTTTCTTCAACACAGAATCATACTGTTGAGACATCAGATGAGTCTGTACCTGTGCCATAAAGTCCATGATAACAACAACTACGATTAGTAGTGATGTACCGCCGAAGTAGAAACGTACGTTCCACGCGACCATCATAAACTCTGGAATCAGACAGATAAAGGTAATGTAAAGCGCACCAGCAAGGGTTAATCGCGTCATTACTTTATCAATGTACTTAGCTGTCTGTTCACCTGGGCGGATGCCGGGTACGAATGCACCGGACTTCTTCAAGTTATCTGCTGTTTCACGCGGGTTGAAAACCAACGCCGTGTAAAAGAAACAGAAGAATATAATCGCTGCTGCATAAAGCATTACATACAGGGGTTGACCTGGGCTAAGAGCCAAAGACACGTCAGTTAACCAACCGAACGCGCTGCTCTCACCGTTCTGACCAAACCACTGAGCCAGTGTTCCTGGGAACAGGATAATGCTTGAAGCAAAGATTGCCGGAATAACACCTGCCATATTAATTTTTAGTGGCAAGTGAGTACTTTGCGCAGCAAATACCTTACGACCTTGTTGACGCTTCGCGTAGTTGACAACGATTCTACGCTGACCACGCTCCATGAAAACAACGAAGTAGATAACTGCGAAAGCTAGTACAGCAATCAACAGCAGAAGAAGTACATGCAATTCACCTTGACGCGCTTGCTCGATTGTTTGACCAATTGCCTTAGGCAATCCAGCAACAATACCTGCAAAAATTAGTAACGAAATACCGTTACCAATTCCGCGCTCTGTAATTTGTTCACCTAACCACATTAGGAACATGGTACCGGTTACTAAACTTACGGTCGCAATTAGCGTAAACATGGTTTGGTTGATAACAACCAGATTATCGACCATGTTTGGTAGGCCTGTTGCGATACCAATAGCTTGGAATGTTGCAAGTACAAGCGTGCCGTAGCGTGTATATTGGCTGATCTTACGACGGCCTGCTTCACCCTCTTTTTTGAGTTCAGCTAACGCTGGATGAACTACAGTTAGCAGTTGGACAACAATAGATGCCGAAATATACGGCATGATGCCCAACGCTAATATAGATGCACGCTCAAGAGCACCACCGGAGAACATGTTAAACATCTCTACGATGGTACCTTTTTGCTGTTCGAACAAATCGGCAAGTACAGCAGCGTCAATACCAGGGATCGGCACAAAAGAGCCTGCTCGGAATACTAAAAGTGCACCAATTACGAATAATAAGCGCGACTTTAGTTCACTTAAGCCGCTCTGAGCACTACGAAAATCTTGACCTGGTTTCTTAGCCATCTGTACCTCGTTCCTCGAGATTATTCCTCGATTTTACCGCCTGCAGCTTCGATTGCAGCTTTAGCGCCTTTAGTCACACGTAGACCTTTAACAGTCACTGCTTTGTTAATTTCACCAGATAGAACAACTTTTACGAATTCGATGTTCTTAGTGATAACGTTAGCAGCTTTAAGGCTGTTTAGATCTACTACGTCACCAGTTACTTTCGCTAGCTCAGCTAGACGAACTTCAGCAGACACTAGGCTCTTACGAGAAGTGAAACCGAATTTTGGTAGACGTTGTTTTAGAGGCATCTGACCGCCTTCAAAACCTGGACGAACTGAACCGCCAGAACGTGACTTTTGACCTTTGTGGCCACGGCCACCAGTCTTACCTAGGCCAGAACCAATACCGCGACCTACGCGCTTAGCAGTAGTCTTAGCACCAGCAGCTGGTGATAGAGTATTCAAACGCATTCTGATTACTCCTCAACTTTAACCATGTAGTAAACCTTGTTGATCATACCGCGAACGCACGGAGTATCTTCAAGTTCTACTGTGTGGTTGATTTTACGAAGGCCTAGACCTTTAAGACACGCTTTGTGCTTAGGTAGACGACCAATTGAGCTTTTAGTTTGAGTTACTTTAATAGTTGCCATGGTGTTCTTACTCCGAAATAGATTCAACAGTTAGACCACGTTTAGCAGCAACCATTTCTGGTGACTTCATGCTACCTAGTGCATCGATCGTTGCACGAACGATGTTGATAGGGTTCGTAGAACCGTATGCTTTAGATAGTACGTTGTGTACACCAGCAACTTCTAGTACTGCACGCATCGCACCACCTGCGATAACACCAGTACCTTCCGCAGCAGGCTGCATGTAAACTTTAGAGCCCGAATGGCGACCTTTCACCGGGTGGTGAAGAGTACCTTCGTTAAGCGCGATCGTAGTCATGTTACGACGTGCTTTTTCCATTGCTTTTTGAATCGCTGCAGGTACTTCACGAGCTTTGCCGTAACCGAAACCTACGCGACCGTTACCGTCACCAACTACTGTTAGTGCAGTGAAGCTCATGATTCGACCACCTTTAACCGTCTTAGATACACGGTTAACTGCGATTAGCTTTTCTTGCAAATCATTCGCTTGAACTTGTTGTTCTTTAGCCATCTTCCAACCCTACCTTAGAATTTCAGACCAGCTTCGCGAGCAGATTCTGCTAGCGCCGCTACTCGACCGTGGTATTGGAAACCAGAACGATCAAATGCAACTGAAGCTACGCCTTTTTCAAGAGCGCGCTCAGCAACAGCTTTACCTACTGCTTTAGCTGCATCGATGTTACCAGTGTTCTTAACTTGCTCACGGATCGCTTTTTCTACAGTAGAAGCTGCTGCGATAACCTCAGAGCCGTTAGCTGCAATCACCTGTGCGTACACGTGACGAGGAGTACGGTGTACTACTAGGCGAGTTGCACCCAGTTCTGCAATCTTACGACGTGCACGTGTAGCACGACGGATGCGAGATGCTTTCTTATCCATAGTGTTACCTTACTTCTTCTTAGCTTCTTTAGTACGCACATTTTCATCTGCGTAACGAACACCTTTACCTTTGTAAGGCTCAGGCTCACGGTAAGAACGAATGTCAGCCGCAACCTGACCAACAAGTTGTTTGTCACAACCAGTGATCACGATTTCAGTTTGGCTTGGACATTCAGCTTTGATACCCGCTGGCAGCTCGTGCTCAACTGGGTGTGAGAAGCCAAGTGTTAGACCTACAGCATTGCCTTTGATAGCAGCACGGTAACCAACACCTTTAAGAGTTAGCTTCTTAGTAAAGCCTTCAGTAACACCAACAACCATGTTGTTAACTAGAGCGCGAGCAGTACCCGCTTGTGCCCATGCATTAACAACACCTTCGCGTGGACCGAAAGTAAGATTGCTTTCTTCCTGAGCTACAACTACTGCGTCGTTAAGAACGCGAGTTAGTTCGCCTTTAGCACCTTTTACAGTGATTTCTTGGCCGTTTAGTTTCACCTCTACGCCAGCTGGAATAGCGACAGGTGCTTTAGCAACACGAGACATAGTCTACTCCTTATTAAGCTACGTAAGCGATGATTTCACCACCAAGACCTGCTTTGCGTGCAGCGCGGTCTGACATAAGACCCTTGGAAGTTGAAACGATAGCAACACCAAGACCACCCATTACAGAAGGAAGTTCATCTTTCTTCTTGTAAACACGTAGACCTGGACGAGAAACACGTTTAAGTTGCTCGATAACTGGTTTAGCTTGGAAGTACTTAAGAGTAACTTCAAGCTCAGGTTTAACTTCGCCTTCAACAGCGAAATCAACGATGTAACCTTCAGCTTTTAGTAGTGCAGCAATTGCAACTTTAAGCTTTGAAGAAGGCATTTTTACAGCAACTTTGTTTGCTGCCTGACCGTTACGAACGCGGGTCAGCATATCCGAAATCGGATCTTGCATGCTCATATGATTTACTCCAAATGATTAAGTGGCAATTACCAGCTAGCCTTACGAAGTCCAGGAATCTCGCCTTTCATGCAAGCTTCGCGAACTTTGATACGGCTTAGACCGAACTTACGTAGGTAACCGTGTGGACGACCAGTTTGGTTACAACGGTTGCGCTGACGTGATGCACTTGAATCACGTGGAAGAGATTGCAGTGTAAGAACTGCGTTCCAACGATCTTCTTCAGATGCGTTTACATCGCTGATGATAGCTTTAAGCGCAGCACGCTTTTCAGCGAACTTAGCTACTAGCTTCGCACGTTTTGCTTCACGTGCTTTCATTGAATTTTTAGCCATAACAGTAACCCTTCACCTTACTTACGGAATGGGAAGTTAAAGGCAGCCAGCAGAGCTCGGCCTTCCTCATCAGTAGCAGCAGACGTCGTGATAGTGATGTCTAGACCGCGTACTTTATCAACTTTATCAAAGTCGATTTCCGGGAAGATGATTTGCTCGCGAACGCCCATGCTGTAGTTACCGCGTCCGTCAAAAGACTTAGCGCTAACGCCACGGAAGTCACGTACTCGTGGAAGAGCGATGCTAATCAAACGCTCAAGAAAATCCCACATACGTTCGCCACGCAAGGTTACTTTACAACCGATAGGGTAGCCTTCGCGGATTTTGAAACCTGCAACAGATTTACGCGCTTTAGTGATAAGTGGCTTTTGACCAGAGATCGTTGCCATATCAGCAGCTGCGTTTTCTAGCAGTTTCTTATCGTTAATTGCTTCACCAACACCCATGTTTAGGGTGATTTTCTCGATTCTAGGGACTTGCATGACGCTTGTGTAGCTAAACTGTTTGGTCAGTTCAGCGACTACAGACGACTTGTAGTAATCATGCAGTTTCGCCATAGTAGAACTCCAAATTACTTCTATTAGTTAGAAACGATTTCGTTGTTAGATTTAAAGAAACGTACTTTCTTACCATCTTCAAAACGGAAACCGATACGGTCAGCTTTACCAGTAGCTGCGTTAAAGATTGCAACGTTAGAAGCATCAATTGCTGCTTCTTGTTCAACGATGCCACCTTGTTGACCTAGAGCCGGAACCGGCTTTTGGTGCTTCTTAACAAGGTTAATACCTTCAACGATAACTTTACCGGTTGCTAGAACCTTAGTTACTTTACCTTTCTTGCCTTTGTCTTTACCAGCAAGAACGATTACTTCGTCATTACGACGGATTTTAGCTGCCATTTCTACGTGCTCCTTACAGAACTTCTGGAGCCAGTGAAACGATCTTCATGAACTTATCGCCACGAAGTTCGCGTGTCACAGGACCAAAGATACGTGTACCGATTGGTTGCTCAGTGTTGTCGTTCAACAATACGCAAGCGTTTCGGTCGAAGCGAATGACAGAACCGTCAGGACGACGTACGCCTTTACGGGTGCGCACTACCACCGCCTTCAGAACGTCACCTTTCTTAACTTTACCGCGAGGAATTGCTTCCTTAACAGTAACTTTGATAACGTCACCGATATGTGCATAACGGCGGTGAGAGCCACCCAGAACCTTAATACACATTACGCTGCGTGCGCCTGAGTTATCAGCTGCGTCCAGCATACTTTGCATTTGGATCATGTTAGTGCTCCGCTAAATATAAAAAAAACTAGACCCTCTCGGGTCGGGCTGCCTCTTTAAAAGGGACGCGAATTGTACCACCCTTTTTTAAGATTGGGTAGTCAAAAAATAAACGGCTCCAAAAATAATTTTGGAGCCGTTTAATTTCATAGAATTAGCTAAGATTAACCTTTAGCTTTTTCTAGAACTTTTACCAAAGTCCAAGACTTAGTCTTAGACATTGGACGACACTCTGCGATTTCAACGCTGTCGCCTAGGCCACATTCGTTGTTCTCGTCATGTGCGTGTACTTTAGTCGTGCGCTTTACGTATTTACCGTAAATTGGGTGTTTAACCATGCGCTCGATAGCAACTACGATAGACTTGTCCATCTTGTCGCTAACAACACGACCTTGTTGAGTACGTTTTACTTCGCTCATTATGCGCCTGCCTTCTCAGTCAAAACAGTTTTCACACGTGCGATATCACGGCGTACAGCTTTCAGAGTATGAGTTTGCTGTAGTTGACCAGTCGCAGCCTGCATGCGCAGGTTGAACTGTTCACGTAGCAAATTCAATAGCTCAGCGTTAAGCTCTTCAACGCTTTTCTCGCGTAGATCTTGTGCTTTCATCACATCACCTGCTTAGTTACAAATGTAGTTTTGAATGGCAGTTTACGAGCCGCTAGGCGGAACGCTTCACGTGCCAATTCTTCAGGTACACCACCCATTTCGTACATAACCTTACCAGGTTGGATTTGGGCTACCCAGTACTCAACGTTACCTTTACCCTTACCCTGACGAACTTCAAGTGGTTTTTCTGTGATAGGCTTGTCTGGGAACACACGGATCCAGATTTTACCTTGACGCTTAACGTGACGTGTCATTGCACGACGTGCCGCTTCGATTTGACGAGCAGTTAGACGACCACGGCCAGTAGCTTTAAGACCGAATTCGCCGAAGCTTACATCAGTACCTTTAGCTAGACCACGGTTACGACCAGTCTGAACCTTACGGAACTTAGTACGTTTAGGTTGTAGCATCTGTCGACTCCTTACTTACGGCCTTTGCGCTGCTTCTTAGGCTTGTCGCCTTTAGGCTCTACAGCGTTAGCTGCTGGCATACCGCCTAGAATCTCACCTTTGAAGATCCAAACTTTAATGCCGATCACACCGTATTGAGTGTGAGCCGAAGAAGTTGCGTAATCAATGTCAGCACGTAGAGTGTGTAGAGGTACACGACCTTCACGGTACCACTCTGAACGTGCAATTTCAGCGCCGCCTAGACGACCACTTACTTCTACTTTGATGCCTTTAGCGCCTAGACGCATAGCGTTTTGTACCGCGCGCTTCATAGCACGACGGAACATAACACGACGCTCTAGCTGAGACGCGATGCTATCACCAACAAGCTGTGCATCTAGCTCAGGCTTACGTACTTCAGCGATGTTAATCTGCGCTGGTACACCTGCGATTTTAGCTACAGCTGTGCGTAGTTTCTCTACGTCTTCACCTTTCTTACCGATTACTACGCCTGGACGAGCAGTGTGAATAGTCACACGGATGCTCTTAGCAGGACGCTCGATAACGATGCGTGAAAGTGATGCTTTTTTCAGTTCACTTGTAAGGAACTGACGTACCTTGAAGTCGCCGTCTAGGTTGTCAGCGAAATCTTTGGTGTTAGCAAACCATGTAGCATTCCAAGGCTTAACGATGCCTAGACGAATACCATTTGGATGTACTTTTTGACCCATTGCTTACTCTCCTAGTCTCTTAGCGATCTGCAACAACAACAGTGATGTGGCTAGAACGCTTCAAGATACGATCCGCACGACCTTTAGCACGAGGCATAATACGCTTCATGATCGGGCCTTCATCTACGAAGATTTTTGCGACATTTAGATCGTCGATATCTGCGCCTTCGTTGTGCTCCGCGTTAGCGATAGCTGACTCAAGAACTTTCTTGATCAGTTCAGCAGCTTTTTTGTTGCTGAAAGTCAGGATTTCTAGAGCCTGGTCTACAGATTTACCACGAATTTGATCCGCAACTAAGCGAGCTTTCTGAGGCGAAATGCGAGCAAAGTTATGTTTAGCTAGTGCTTCCATTATCTACTCCTTAACGCTTCTTCGCTTTCTTATCCACGACATGGCCGCGGTAAGTACGAGTTGGTGCGAATTCACCCAGTTTGTGACCGATCATTTCTTCGGTAACGAAAACTGGTACGTGCTGACGACCATTATGGACAGCGATGGTCAAACCAATCATTGATGGGATGATCATTGAACGACGGGACCAAGTCTTAATAGGCTTTTTGTCTCCGCTTTCCACCGCTTTCTCTACCTTCTTCAGCAAGTGTAGGTCAATAAATGGACCTTTCTTGAGAGAACGTGGCATGGCGATTCCTCTTTATATAGATTACTTGTTACGACGACGTACGATGTACTTGTCAGTGCGTTTGTTCTTACGAGTCTTGAAGCCTTTAGTTGGCTGACCCCATGGTGAAACTGGGTGACGACCACCAGATGTACGGCCTTCACCACCACCGTGTGGGTGGTCTACTGGGTTCATTACCACACCGCGAACGGTTGGACGAACACCGCGCCAGCGGTTAGCACCAGCTTTACCAAGTTCACGTAGCATGTGCTCAGAGTTACCAACTTCACCGATTGTTGCACGGCCTTCAGAAAGTACTTTGCGCATTTCGCCAGAACGTAGACGGATAGTTACGTATGCACCGTCGCGAGCAACGATTTGAGCATATGCACCAGCCGAACGAGCTAGCTGACCACCTTTACCAGGTTTTAGTTCAACGTTGTGTACAGTTGAACCTACTGGGATGTTACGCATTGGTAGAGTGTTACCAGCCTTGATTGGTGCATCAACACCTGACTGGATAGCATCACCTGCGTTAACACCTTTAGGTGCTAGGATGTAACGACGCTCACCGTCTGCGTACAGAACTAGAGCGATGTTAGCGCTACGGTTTGGATCGTATTCAAGACGCTCAACTTTCGCTGGGATACCGTCTTTAGTACGTTTGAAGTCAATTACACGGTAGTGGTGCTTGTGACCACCGCCGATGTGACGTACTGTGATACGACCGTTGTTGTTACGACCACCATTCTTAGAGTTTTTCTCTAGAAGAGGTGCGTATGGCTTGCCCTTGTGTAGGTCAGCGTTAACAACTTTAACAACGTGACGACGACCAGGGGAAGTCGGCTTACATTTAACAATAGCCATTCTTAACTACTCCTGTTATTCCGCGCCGCCAACGAAGTCAAGATCTTGACCTTCTTTCAGAGTAACGTACGCTTTCTTAACGTCGCTGCGGCGACCTTGGCGTAGACCCTGACGTTTGGTCTTACCCTTAGTAATAAGAGTATTTACAGACTTAACTTCAACTTCAAATAGCTTTTCTACAGCTGCTTTGATCTCTTTTTTAGTTGCATCTTTCGCTACTTTGAAAACGATAGTGTTCGCTTTCTCAGCTGCCATAGTTGCTTTTTCAGAGATGTGCGGTGCACGTAGAACTTTTAGGATACGCTCTTCAGTGATCATGCTAGCATCTCCTCTACTTGTTTAACTGCATCAGCAGTAATTACAACTTTGTCAAACGCAATTAGAGAAACTGGATCAATACCAGCTACGTCACGTGCGTCAACTTTGTATAGGTTACGAGCAGCTAAGAATAGGTTCTCATCTACTTCGCTAGTCACGATTAAAGCGTCAGTTAGCTCAAGCTCTTTAAGCTTAGCAACTAGTTCTTTAGTCTTTGGTGCTTCTACTGAGAAGTTATCAACAACGATTAGACGCTCTTGACGAACTAGCTCAGAAAGAATGCTCTTCATAGCACCACGGTACATTTTTTTGTTTACTTTTTGGCTGTGATCTTGTGGTTTCGCAGCAAAAGTAACGCCACCTGTACGCCAGATTGGGCTACGGATTGTACCAGCACGCGCACGGCCAGTACCTTTTTGACGCCATGGCTTAGCGCCACCGCCAGAAACTTCTGAACGTGTTTTCTGAGCACGAGTACCTTGACGAGCACCTGCTGCAAACGCAACAACTACTTGGTGTACAAGAGCTTCGTTAAACTCACGTCCGAAAGTAGTTTCGGAAACAGTTAGTGCATCAGCACCTTTAACCATTAGTTCCATTACTTACTCCTGAGACGTTATGCTTTAACAGCTGGTTTAACGATCACGTTACCGCCAGTTGCGCCTGGGACTGCACCTTTAATAAGAAGCAGATTGCGCTCAGCGTCAACACGTACGATCTCTAGGTTTTGAGTCGTTACACGCTCAGCACCCATGTGACCTGCCATTTTCTTGCCTTTAAATACGCGACCTGGAGTTTGACATTGGCCAATAGAACCAGGAGCACGGTGAGACAATGAGTTACCGTGAGTCATATCTTGAGTACGGAAGTTCCAACGCTTAACAGCGCCTTGGAAGCCTTTACCCTTAGATGTACCAGTAACGTCTACTTTCTTAGTATCGTTGAATAGTTCAACTGTTAGCTCAGCGCCAACTGCAAACTCTTCACCGTTTTCCAAACGGAATTCCCAAAGACCACGACCTGCTTCAACACCAGCTTTAGCAAAGTGACCTGCTTCTGGCTTAGATACGCGGTTAGCTTTCTTAGCACCAGTAGTTACCTGGATTGCTGCGTAGCCGTCTGTATCAAGTGTTTTAACTTGAGAAACACGGTTAGCTTCAACCTCAACAACAGTTACTGGGATAGAAACGCCTTCTTCAGTAAATACGCGGGTCATGCCCACTTTACGACCGATTAGACCAATCATTCTTCTAATCTCCCTTAACCTAGGCTAATTTGAACGTCAACGCCCGCAGCAAGGTCTAGACGCATTAGAGCATCAACAGTTTTGTCTGTTGGCTCAACGATGTCGATTAGACGCTTGTGAGTACGAATTTCGTACTGGTCACGTGCTTTCTTGTTAACGTGTGGAGAGATAAGAACTGTGAAACGCTCTTTACGAGTAGGTAGTGGGATTGGACCACGAACCTGTGCGCCAGTGCGCTTAGCTGTTTCAACGATTTCCGCTGTAGAAGCATCGATTAGTTTGTAATCGAAAGCTTTTAGGCGGATACGGATACGTTGGTTCTGCATGAGACAGAGCTCCAATATTAAAAATTACACAAACAATATCGCCACTCAGACTCGTGAAGACGAGAGAATGTACGATTGATTTATGTGAAACCGTAACTTCCAAGATTAGGAAGTATTGTCAGTTAATTTTCGATCAACTACCCCTACATACCAGAATCACGTCTGGGGATAGTTATTCCGAAGAATAAGTAGCTAATTGTATTAACCGCGAACATAAGCTGAGTCTACATTACCTAATAAATCCGTAGATTTATTAGCTCCTCTTCGCTCATTGGTTCACAACTGGATTAACCAGTGGGCTGCATTATACAGATCACAGTTTCACATGCAAGTGCTGTTTGAAAAATAAACGCGAGTCGCAGAAAGAGGAGCACTAGTGCGTTGAGGTTCTATTGAAGCAAGTCGAAATCTTTGTGAGATTCCCTACTTCCTCATCCTTCGGTCTGTGGAATGAAAGGCTAATACCTTTCATCGAGGATAAGCGCCCGTTATAACTCCCCCCCGCTACCAACACACTCTTTTTTGGATGAAGTCCCTCGCCTTTAAAAAACAAAAAGCGCAGACTGAACTCCAGTCTGCGCTTAATAGATAAGGTTAGCGAAGCGTTATGCTAGACGCTGACGCACTGCCTCAAACAAACATACTCCAGATGCCACTGAAACATTTAAGCTTGATACGCTACCAGCCATTGGGATCTTGATTAGGTCATCACAGGTTTCACGCGTTAAACGGCGCATACCGTCACCTTCTGCGCCCATAACAATCGCCAGTGGACCAGTCAGTTTAGCTTGGTATATATCGTGCGTCGCTTCACCCGCAGTACCAACAAACCAAATCCCCTGCTCTTGCAGCGAACGCATTGTGCGAGCTAAGTTAGTTACGCGAACTAGAGGCACACTTTCTGCAGCACCACAGGCTACCTTACTAACTGTCGCGGTAATGTTTGCTGATTTGTCTTTCGGTACGATAACCGCAGCAACACCAGCCGCATCCGCATTACGTAAACATGCGCCTAAGTTATGCGGATCTGTCACACCATCAAGAACAAGTAGTAGTGGCGCTTCATGTTTAGCAAGAATGTCATCGAGATCATTTTCGTTAAGCTGCTTGGCAGGCTTAACGCGAGCCATAATGCCTTGGTGATTTGCACCACGCGCTTTGTCATCTAGTGTCTTACGCGTCATCTGTTGAATCGAGACACCACACACTTGCAGATCATTTAGAATTGGCATTAGACGGTCATCTTGACGGCCTTTTAATACAAATGCTTCGATAAAGCGCTCTGGTTCACGCTCTAGTACCGCTTTTACTGCGTGAATACCGTAGATAAATTCGTTACTCATTTAAAAACCTGTTGGGTTAAATTCTTTACTGCGCCGGTTTATTGGTACGCTTGGTTTTCTTTGGCTTGCTGCTTGGTTTTTTCTTACGAGCCTTCGTCACTTTAGGTTTTTTAGCCGGACCTTTTGACTCTGACTTTTCAGGTCGCTTAGTCGGCTCTACCTCTGGGCTTGCTTTAGCACCTTTGCCCTTAGTTGCAGCTCGCTTTTTCTCTTTGGCTTTTCGCTTCGCCTCTGCCGCTCGTTTCTTGGCGGTCTTTCCTTCGCCGCGTAGCTTACGACTTGTTTCGACTAATTCAAAGTCAATTTGGCGATCATCAAGGTTTACCGCCAGTACTTTCACTTTAACCGCATCACCTAAACGGTAGATAGCACCAAAGCTTTCTCCGATAAGTCTTTGACCAATTGGGTCAAATTGATAGTAATCGTTGGCTAGCGCTGAAATATGCACCAAACCATCAATATGCAAATCACTTAATCGTACAAAGAAACCAAAACCAGTGACATTGGCGATCACGCCATCCAGCTCTTCACCAACATGGTCCTGCATGTATTCACACTTAAGCCAGTCTGATACTTCACGGGTGGCATCGTCAGCGCGGCGTTCAGTCATAGAACACTGCTCACCGTAGAAATCCATATCATCAAACGAGTAATGGTAGCCACCAGTTGGTGTCCAGCGATCTTTCAGTGTGCCATTTTCTTTCGCGATAAGGTATTTGATTGCACGGTGCAACAATAAGTCAGGGTAGCGACGAATTGGTGAGGTAAAGTGCGCGTAACGCTTCAATGCCAAACCAAAGTGGCCACAGTTGTCGGCGTTATACACAGCCTGCTTCATCGAACGAAGCAGCATAGTTTGGATCAGTTCTTTATCTTGGCGCTCAGCGATCAGCTTAACCAGATCGGCGTAGTCTGTTGGTGATGGCTCTAAGCCACCATTTAAGTGCAGACCTAGCTCACCAAGGAAATCACGGAAACCTTGCAGGCGAAGTTCACCTGGGGATTCGTGAATACGGTATAGCGCCGCTTCCTTCGCTTTCTCTACTAAAGACGCAGAAGCGATGTTGGCAAGAATCATACACTCTTCGATCAGCTTATGGGCATCGTTACGAATCACCGGCTCAATGCTGTCGATTTTACGTTCCGCATTGAAGATAAACTTAGTTTCAACCGTCTCAAACTCAATCGCACCACGATTATCACGGGCATGCTTGAGCACTTTGTACATTTTATGCAGCTCTTCGAGGTGCGGAACAACTGGCTCGTAGCGAGTACGCAACTCTTCATTCCCTTCAAGAATGTCGTGTACTTTGTTGTAGGTTAGACGAGCATGCGAGTTCATCACCGCTTCATAGTGCTTGTAACCCGATAGCTTACCCGTTTCCGAGATAGTCATCTCACACACCATACATAGTCGGTCAACCTGCGGGTTAAGTGAACATAAGCCATTTGATAGCACTTCTGGCAGCATAGGCACGACTTGCGATGGGAAGTAAACCGAGTTACCACGGTTAATCGCTTCTTTATCTAAGGCTGAATCTGGGCGAACGTAATAACTTACATCGGCAATCGCAACCCATAGACGCCAGCCGCCACCTTTCTTCTTCTCACAGTAAACAGCATCATCGAAGTCACGGGCGTCTTCGCCATCGATAGTCACCAGCGGCAAGTCACGCAGATCAACACGACCGACTTTCGCCTCTTCTGGTACTTCTTCACCTAGGCCTTCAATCTGTTTGTAGACTGCCTCTGGCCATTCATGCGGGATCTGGTGAGTACGAATCGCAATTTGTGTTTCCATACCTGGTGCCATGTTCTCACCAAGTACTTCGATGACTTTACCCATCATGCCACGTGAGCGTGAGCCTCGATCAGTAATCTCAATCACCACTACATTACCCATACGAGCGCCTGCGCGTAGCTCATTAGGGATCAAAATGTCTTGGCTGATACGCGAATCATCAGGTACTACATATGAGTAGCCATACTCCAAGAAGAAGCGACCGACGATTTGGGTTTGACGCTCTTCTAAAACGCGCACCAATCGCCCTTCCTTACGGCCACGTTTTGAGTTATCTGTTGGCTGCACCAGCACAAAGTCACCATGGATGATGTTTTTCATCTGGTGATGTGGCAATACGATGTCATTATCTTTGCCGACACTGCCTTCCGGACGTACCCAACCGTGACCATCTTTATGACCAATCACATAGCCTTTGATCATTTCGAGTTTTTCAGGCAATGCGTAACACTGGCGACGAGTAAATACAAGCTGACCATCGCGCTCCATAGCACGAAGCCTACGACGTAGACCTTCGTAGTGATCCTCTCCTGAAAGCTTAAGAGCTTCAAACAGGTCATTACGGTTCATAGGAACCCCTGCTTGGCTTAAAAACTCAAGAATATATTCTCGGCTTGGGATCGGATTTTCATAATTTTCCGATTCACGAGCTGCAAATGGGTCATTATGGGTATTGTCTGACATAGGCGCGCCTAATTAAGAAGGAAGGGAATTAAATCTAGTATATCCGAGTCCCCGTTCTAGGCACAGGTAAGTCGCGTTAAATTCCTCATTTTTCCTTACCTTTTTCATAACTTGGCATCTCTTTTAACATTCTTTTATGCCATACGATAAAGATCACAATTCGATGCAAGTGATAGAGCAAACGATTGCAACAGGTAAAGAAAGGGGTATGATTCAGAAAAATTTTACTTCCATTTTTACTACAGGTGTCTCTATGAGTATCAAGCGCACACTCCTTGCTACAGCTATCGCAAGTCTAGGGCTGTTTTCAATGTCAGTATCAGCCGCTGAAAAAGCCGACCTAATGATCACAGACGCCATGGTATTAACCATGAACCAAGATAAAACGGTTTATCAAAGCGGCACTGTAGTCATCAAGGGCAATAAGATCGTCGCAGTTGGTGATGAATCACTCGAAAAGCAATACGACGCTAAAAAAGTCTTGGATGTTGATGGCGATATCGTTATGCCAGGTCTGATTAATACTCACACCCACGTGTCAATGACTGTATTCCGATCACTGGCGGATGACGTGCCAGATCGTCTGCACCGTTATATTTTCCCACTAGAAGCAAAACTCGTTTCACGTGACATGGTGCGCATTGGCGCCAACTTGGGTAACGTTGAAATGGTTAAGGGTGGTGTCACGACTTACGCTGATATGTACTACTTCGAAGATGAGGTCGCAAAAACCGTCGACCAAATTGGTATGCGCGCAATACTGGGCGAGACAGTGATTAAGTTTCCGGTAGCTGACGCGGCTAACGCAGAGGAAGGCATCAAGTACGCACTTAACTTCATCGAAGAGTACAAAGATCATCCACGCATTACACCAGCGTTTGCACCGCATGCACCGTACACTAACACCACAGAAGTTCTGCAGAAAATTTCAAAACTCTCTCTTGCGCTTGATGTACCTGTGATGATTCACCTTGCAGAATCACACCGCGAAGAAGAGAAAATTGCTGAACGTGCAAATGGTCTATCTCCAGTTCAATACATGCACAGCATCGGTGCTTTGAATAAGAACCTAGTCGGCGCTCACATGATCCTAGTCGATGATGAAGACATCAAGCTAGTCAAAGAGTCTGATATGGGTGTTGCACACAACATGAGTGCTAACATCAAATCAGCAAAGGGGGTTTCTCCAGCACTAAAGATGTACGACGAAAACGTACGTATTGGCCTAGGTACTGACGGTCCAATGTCAGGCAACACTCTAAGTACAATCGATGAATTCAATCAAGTAGCCAAAGTTCATAAGTTAGTAAATAAAGACCGTGCTGCAATGCCACCAATCAAAGTGATCGATATGGCGACGATGGGCGCAGCAAAAGCACTGCACATGGAAGACAAAATCGGCTCACTAGAAGCTGGTAAGCTTGCCGACATTATTGTCATTGATACCAAAGCGCCAAACATGATTCCTATCTACAACCCATATTCAGCATTGGTTTACTCAGCAAACTCAGGCAACGTTCGTCATACAATTGTTGATGGTAAAATTCTTATGGAAGACCGCAATATGCTAACGGTTGATGAAGATAAGATCCGCCAAGAAGCGCTAGAGTTCACCAAAATCGTGCGCGAGACAGTTATCAAATCGGGCGAAGTGGTTCAATAAATAACTAATCCAGAATAACAATGCCCAGCAAGTGCTGGGCATTTTTGTTTCTAGTGCAACCGACCGAGTGCAGGAAGTCTGTTGCTTTCGATAATCTATATGTTTACCAGAATGTATCGCGTTTCTTCGCTCGTGCGATGATATTCTGTGGCATGCGCCTTTCTAGCCCTTGCCTCAATACGCTAATACGTTTGTGGGTCCTTTGGTCAGCGGTGACCGAATTGTATAACCAGCGATAGGCATCTTCGTAATCGAGCGGACTACCGTAGTCACGCAGTAATAACTCAGCAAGATGTATACGTGCATTCAAGTTCCCCATAGCCGCTGCTTCACGCAGGTAGGGAATCGCACGTTCTTTGTCTTGCTGTACGATGGTACCACGAGAGTAATAGCGACCAATCTGTTCTAGCGCGGCAGGCAACCCCTGATGAGCGGCGTTTTCCATATAGTACAGGCCTAGCTCAACATCCTGCTCTACACACACGCCCCACGCGAGCATGTCACCATACAAAAATTCATACGCAGGTAAACTAATGCGAGTAGCACGCGCAACGATATCTTCAACTAGCTGACAGCCATCAGCCTTGACTCGTTCTAAATGTTGGTTGTTATTGATCAGTTTAATTAGTTCAGCTTCGGTATAAATAGGTATGGGCTCACCAATATCCGGCGAATCATTCGCCTGAACAACCGATGCGCTCAACGCTAATACCATCGAAGCCGCTAATTTTCTTAGCTTCATTTTCTGCACTCTTTACTTCGATTTCTTCTCTGCCACCAAATAGACTAATTTGCTAGTCAGTGAGTTATTCGCCACTTAATGCGGCAAGCTTGATACCTGTATCGGCAAGCATTGATAACTCTTTAATCAAAATTGCCGCCTGTTGGCAAATTGTTGCCATAAGCGCCTAAGATCGCAAGAAAAAAAGCCCAAAAAAAAGCCAGCGATAAACGCTGGCTTTTCTAACTGCTTGAACAATCAGAGATTAAGCACCGTATGGGTGAACCTTGATGATTGTTTCGTTACGGTCAGGACCTGTAGAGATAATGTCTACTGGTACACCCGTTAGTTCTTCGATACGTTTGATGTAATCAAGAGCAGCTTTTGGAAGCGCGTCGATTGATTTAGCACCAAATGTTGTCTCAGTCCAACCAGGCATTGTTTCGTAGATAGGCGTTGCTTCTTCAAATGACTCAGCAGCCATTGGAGAAACTTCAAGGATAGTGCCATCTTTCATCTTGTAACCAGTACAGATCTTGATCTCTTCTAGACCGTCAAGAACGTCTAGTTTAGTCAGACATATACCCGTTAGAGAGTTGATTTGGATCGCGCGGCGCATTGCCACTGCATCGAACCAACCTGTACGACGTAGACGACCTGTTGTTGCGCCAAACTCGTGACCAACAGTACCTAGGTGCTTACCGATAGGGTCTTGCTTGTCTAGACCATCGTAAAGCTCAGTTGGGAATGGACCTGAACCAACACGAGTACAGTACGCCTTAGTAATACCAAGGATGTAACCGATGTGACGAGGACCAAAACCAGAACCTGCAGCAACACCACCAGCAGTCGTGTTAGAAGAAGTTACGTATGGGTAAGTACCGTGGTCGATATCTAGTAGCGTACCTTGAGCACCTTCGAACATGATTTTGTCGCCGCGCTTACGTGCTGCGTCTAGTTCGTCTGTTACGTCCATAACCATTGAAGTTAGTAGATCTGCGTAACCCATGCACTGCTCAAGTACTTCGTCGTAGCTTACTGTTTCAGCTTTGTAGAAGTGCTCTAGTTGGAAGTTATGGAATTCCATTACTTCTTTTAGTTTCTCAGCGAACATTTCTTTATCGAAAAGATCGCCAACGCGTAGACCGCGACGAGCAACTTTATCTTCGTAAGCAGGACCGATACCACGACCAGTTGTACCGATAGCTTTCGCACCACGAGCGATTTCACGCGCGTTGTCGATAGCGATGTGGTAAGGAAGAATTAGAGGACAAGCTTCAGAAACGAAAAGACGCTCACGCACTGGGATACCGCGCTCTTCTAGAGGCTTCATTTCTTTAAGAAGTGCTTCAGGCGATAGTACAACGCCGTTACCGATAACACATTTTACATTATCGCGTAGGATGCCTGATGGAATTAAGTGAAGAACGGTTTTTTCACCGTCAATTACAAGAGTGTGACCAGCATTGTGACCGCCTTGGTAGCGAACCACATATTTTGCATCTTCAGTTAAAAGGTCAACAATTTTACCTTTACCTTCGTCACCCCATTGGGTGCCCAGAACGACTACGTTATTTCCCATCTTTCCAGTATCTGTTGCTAGTTAAAAATGGATTCTAGCACTGAATCACATTTCTTGCAGTCATTTTTTAATCATCCAGGCTCAATCGGTGGGAAATTGCGTTTTAAACAAAACATCGCCAAATAGTATCAGTCACTTAGCCATTCACCGCCGAGTATTCTACTAACCAGCGACTACTCATCAGCATATATTTTAACGCTCAATTCACCATTAGCGTCGATTCCAGCGCGATACATGCCCGAACTGTTCATCGCAAAATGAAGCTCACCTTGGCTATCAACGGCAATCAAACCACCTTCACCACCCATCTGTTTCAGTTCGCCTTGAATGACGGTTTCACTCGAGGTGTGGACATCTTCCTTTAGGTAACGCATTCGAGCAGCAACATCGCCAGCGACGGTTTTGCGAATAAAGTACTCGCCCATACCCGTGGTTGAAACGGCAACATTACCATTTTCGGCATAGGTTCCCGCGCCAATAATCGACGAATCCCCTACTCGGCCATATTTCTTATTGGTCACACCACCAGTACTGGTCGCGGCAGCCAGGTTGCCCTGTTGGTCTAATGCCACCGCACCAACAGTGCCGTACTTCTTATCGTCGGGGTATTTAGATTCAGAGAGTGCAAACAACCCTTTCTCTTTCATCGACAGCAGTTGGTCATAACGTCGGTCAGTAAAGAAGTAATCTTGCTCGGTAAACTGATAGCCTTGCTCAAAAGCAAACTCTTCAGCCCCTTCACCTATCAGTAGCACGTGATTACTCTTGTTCATCACATCACGGGCTAGCTCGATGGGGTTTTTGATATGACGAACCCCGGCAACAGCGCCAGCATCAAGATCTTTACCATGCATGACCGAGGCATCCATTTCGACCATCTCTTTGTGAGTCAGTACAGAGCCTTTACCAGCATTAAAGTTCGGCGAGTCTTCCAACACCTTAACCGCTGCGACAACCGCATCCAGTGCATCACCAGATTGAGCCAAGATGTTATGCCCAGCGCGAACCGAAGCTTCAAGATCGGCTAGGATAGACGCCTTTAACTCTTCGCTCATTTGCTCACGTAATATGGTTCCGGCTCCGCCATGAATGGCGATTGAGAATGGTTGGCTCATTGATTGCTCTCCATCGGTATCACTAATCTAGTAGTCATTTAAATAACAAAAAAGGCGTTTCCCGTACAGCGGGAAACGCCTTTTAATACTTTAGCTATCGGCTAACGGATTAGTGAGAACCGCAGCTACCACCACCGCAGCAGCCGTCTTTCTTCTCTTCGCCGTGGTCGTGGCCTTCGCCACCACAACAACCGCCTTCATGATCGTGGTCGTGACCACAACCGCCAGCTTGGTGTACATGACCGTGCTCGATCTCTTCTGCTGTTGCTTCACGTAGTGCTACAACTTCAACATCAAATGTCAGCGTTTGACCTGCAAGCATGTGGTTGCCATCAACAACAACTTCATCGCCATCAACTTCTGTTACTTCAACAGGGATTGGGCCTTGGTCAGTATCCGCTAGGAAGCGCATGCCTACTTCGATCTCTTCAACACCTTGGAACACGTTAGCAGGAACACGTTGAACAAGTGCGTCGTTGTGCTCGCCGTACGCTTCTTCTGGAGAAACCGTTACCGAGAACTTAGCGCCAGCTTCCTTACCTTCTAGTGCTGTTTCAAGACCAGTGATTAGGTTATTGTTGCCGTGTAGGTAATCTAGAGGCGCATCAGTTGTTGATTGGTCAACAACCACACCGTCTTCTAGTTTTACTTGGTAAGCAAGACTTACTACTACGTTCTTTTCAATTTTCATATTTACTCCAAGGAGAACAAAGGACCGCTGAAATCACAACGGTCTGCAAACTTTCTATGTCGGTTATTATGGGGATGATTTAGAGAAACTCAATCAATCTGGTTTAAAAATACCGATCATTTCTTGCCCACTATGTTCAGCGGTCTCCACAGACTCTGGTGTCCGTTGGTCTTGGTGCCCACACTCAACACACTCTACTAACTCAATGTTGTTCTCTATCCACCAGCGTAGCGTGTCTTGTTGAGCACACTTAGGGCAGCTGGCACCTGCGATAAATCGTTTCTTCATCTGTTTATTTCACTAATCTATTCCCAGAAGTTCTTCGCTTGTTGGTCGCTTTCCATTTCTCGACCAAAAATCTCTTCCAGTTCTTTACGGGCTTCTTTGGCTCTTTGGGCCAATTGTTTATCATCGTTATGCTGAGGCAACAACTCCTTGAGCATAGCATTATCGAGCTTTCTAAAATGCGCTTCCGCTCGCTTTGCTTGATATGGGTGCATACCTAAATCAATTAACGCCTGACGACCTAAGTCTAAAGCACCAAGGAAGGTCTCACGCGAATAGCTTTCTACACCATGGCTAAGCAATTGATATGCTTCAACACGGCTGCGGGCACGAGCAAGTAACTTAAGGTTAGGGAAGTTGGTCTTACACAACTCGATGATCTGCATGATTTCATCTGGTGAATCGGTACAGATGATCATCGCTTCGGCTTTGTCTGCACCTGCTGCACGTAATAAATCCACCTGAGTCGCGTCACCGTAAAAGACTTTATAACCATATTTACGCAGCAATTGGATTTGGCTGGCATCACTTTCCAATACCGTGACTTTTATTTTATTAGCATACATGAGGCGGCCAATGATCTGACCGAAGCGGCCAAAGCCGGCGATGATAACGCGTGGTTGTTTGTTGACAATGTCGGACTTCAGCTCAGCCGCCGTTTCCGCATTCAACCCTCGTGCATACCATTTGCTTTGTGCCATTAAAAGCAAGGGTGTCGTAACCATAGACAGACTCACCACAACCAGTAGGAAAGCGGTTTGCGATTGATTAAGCAGCCCCTCACTCGCTGCAGCGGTAAAGATAACAAAAGCGAACTCACCACCTTGGCTTAGAATCGCCGCCATTTTACTGCGCGACTTAGCACGGCTACCAGCCAATCTAGCCAGTAGGTAAAGAATCATCCCTTTGACGATCACAAGACCAATGACCGCAGAAAGCACAGCCAAAGGTTCAAGCGCTAGTAGACCAAGATTGACTGCCATACCGACAGCAATAAAGAACAAGCCCAGCAGCAAGCCTTTAAACGGTTCAATCGCAATTTCTAACTCATGACGATATTCACTTTCCGCAAGCAGAACCCCTGCGAGGAAAGTACCTAATGCCATCGACAGTCCAAGCTGCTTCATCATTAGTGCGATACCAATCACCAACAGCAAAGCGGCAACCGTAAATAGCTCACGAACCCCACTTAGTACTACATAGCGAAACAGAGGTCGCAATAGGAAGTGGCCACCAACCAACAAACCACCAACACCTGCTAGCATCCATAGAGCATCAAGCCAATCACCTGCGGTGTTGCCCGCCAAAATTGGCAGCAGTGCCAACATAGGGATCACGGCGATATCTTGGAAGAGTAAGACGGCAAATCCTGACTGTCCGGCTTCTTTGCCACCCAACCCCTGCTCCTCAATCACACGCAGCGCAATCGCAGTAGAAGAGAGAGCTAAGCCCATACCAATGACCAAACTGGTTTGCCATGAGGTACCAGCGATATACGCAACACTGGCGAGTACTAAGGTCGTCACCACCACCTGCGCACCGCCTAACCCAAGTATCGGCCCTTTCATTTGCAGCAGTTTTTTCGGATTCAGTTCGAGACCAATTAAAAACAGCAGCAGCACCACGCCAAACTCTGCAAAGTGAAGGATTGCATCGACATCACTGATAAGGCCTAGGCCCCAAGGGCCAATCGCGACCCCCGCAAGTAAATAACCAAGTACTGAGCCTAAACCCAACCTTTGAGCAAGTGGAACAGCGACAACAGCAGCGGTCAAGAAAATCGCACTGCTTTGAAGAAAATCATTTTCTAATGCCATGCTATCCCCCTACGTGTTCCGAATAAGCCGCTAGTGGGTCATTAAGCCATTGACGATACTGCTCAGCGTGTTGATAACGCTCCATTTCAGAAACATTACGTGCCCAGTAAAGAACCAAGGGCTCAATCCAATACATCTGACATAACGCTGCAGTTAGCTCAAAAGGTTGCAGTATTTCAGACAATGGGTAACGGTTATAGCCCCCCTGACCAAACGCCTCTTCTTTGCCTCCGGTAGTGATCACACTGCGCCAATATTTACCTTTCAGTGCCTCACCGTTGCCAAAAGCAAAGCCTTTACCTAAAACTCGATCCATCCATTCTTTCAGTAACGCCGGGCATGAGTACATATATAAAGGATGATGAAAGACAATTACATCATGCTCATTAAGCAGCTTATGCTCCGTACTGACATCAATGAAGAAGTCTGGGTAGTGAGCATAAAGATCATGCACAGTGACATGCTCAAGAGATTCGACTTTCTTAAGCATCATTTGGTTGGCGACAGAGTCTCGCGATTCTGGGTGCGCGTAAATCACCAATACCTTAGGTATATCGGAAGGTAAGTTCTGCATTCCTTGGACAGCAATCCTTATATTATTCATAGCCGAAGATGACTGTATTTATTGTAATTTATCGTTATCAGTTTGTTATACGTTGTTAGCCACAATAACGCAACGATCGACATAACTAGTCAAGTAACCTACTATTCGACGCAATACGAGCAAAGACAAAGCACAAGATTATGATTACCTTCTCTGGCATTCAGCTTCTACGCGGTGGCAAACCACTGCTTGAACAAGCCTCTGCAACCATTCACCCAGGCGATAAAGTCGGCCTTGTGGGTAAGAACGGTTGTGGCAAATCCACTCTATTCGCCCTGATTAAAGACGAACTTTCTATTGATGCTGGTAATTTTAGCAAACCCGCCCATTGGGAGATGGCATGGGTGGCTCAGGAGACCCCAGCGTTAGAGCGCAGTGCGATTGAGTATGTCATTGATGGTGACCGTGAATACCGTCGTCTAGAGTCTGATTTAGCTGAGGCTGAGCAAAAAGATAATGGCACCTTAGTTGCCGAGATCCACGGCAAAATTGAAACTATTGGCGGTTACAGCATTCGTGCTCGCGCAGCCGAGTTACTTGATGGTTTAGGCTTTAGCCAAGAGCAAATGAGTTGGAGCTTAACTCAGTTCTCCGGCGGTTGGCGTATGCGTCTTAACCTAGCTCAGGCACTACTTTGCCGCTCTGATCTTTTGCTACTCGATGAGCCAACCAACCACTTGGACCTAGATGCGGTAATGTGGTTAGAACGCTGGCTACAAAACTACCCTGGCACCTTGGTTCTCATCTCGCACGACCGAGATTTCCTTGACCCAATTGTTGGCCGAGTCATCCATGTAGAGAATCAACAACTGCATGAATACACGGGTAACTACTCGTCGTTTGAAGACCAGCGAGCACAAAAGCTCATCTTGCAACAAGCTCAGTTTGAGAAGCAGCAGAAACAGATGTCGCACATGCAAAGCTACATTGACCGTTTCCGCTATAAAGCCTCCAAAGCTCGCCAAGCACAAAGCCGTATTAAAGCGTTAGAGCGCATGGAAAAGGTTCTGCCAGCTCAACTGGATAACCCGTTTAGCTTTCAATTCCGCGACCCAGACGCCCTGCCTAATCCAATCATTATGATGGACGAAGTGTCAGCAGGTTATGGCGACAACCTAATCCTTGAGAAGATTCGCCTAAATCTAGTACCGGGTAGCCGTATCGGTCTACTTGGCCGCAACGGTGCGGGTAAATCTACGTTGATTAAACTGCTATCGCGAGAGCTTAACCCTCAAGGCGGCGACCTAACCTACTCTCAAGGCGTAAAGATTGGCTACTTTGCTCAGCATCAGCTCGAAACTCTCCACCCAGAAGAAACTCCGCTGCAGCATATGATGCAGATCGCCCCAGACAAGAATGAACTTGAGCTGCGTAACTACTTAGGCAGTTTTGGCTTCCAAGGCGACAAAGCGCTAGAGAAAGTCGCTCCGTTCTCTGGTGGCGAGAAAGCTCGCTTAGTGCTTGCTTTGATCGTGTGGCAAAAACCTAACCTATTGCTGCTCGATGAGCCAACCAACCACCTAGACCTCGATATGCGTCAAGCTTTGACTATGGCGCTACAAACGTTCGAAGGCGCAATGGTGATTGTTTCGCACGACCGTTATCTACTACGCGCAACAACCGATGACCTTTACCTTGTTCACGATCGCCAGGTCGCTCCATTTGATGGTGATTTGAATGATTACTACAAATGGCTGACTGAACAGCAAAAAGCAGAACGCCGTGAAGCGCAAGCACAGCAACCAGAAAAGAGCAGTGAGAACAGCGCCGCAGCGAAAAAAGACCAAAAACGTCGTGAAGCAGAGTTTCGCAAACTGACCGCACCTATTCGTAAAAAGCTGACAAATCTGGAAGCAAAAATGGATAAGTTAGGCTCAGCATTATCTGAAGCGGAAACGCAATTGTCTGACAACAGCCTTTATGAAGCCGAAAATAAAGCTAAACTTAATCAAGTACTCGCTGTTCAGGCTAACAGCAAAAGTGAACTTGAAGATGTCGAAATGGAGTGGATGTCTCTCCAAGAAGAACTAGAACAGATGGAACAGGAGTTCAATAGCCTATGAGTTCAAAGCACGTCGAAATTTCTTTAACTCTTGAACGCTTATGGCAATTCAGTTTGCAGTATTACAGCGTGCGAGAGGTCAAAGAGGCGTGCTTGAATCTTCAGAACCAATTTAAAGGCAACGTTAACCTACTGCTGCTGCTCAAGTGGCTTGATGAGCAGCAGATCTGTTTCAGAGAACAAGACTGGCACCGCGTTGAAGAGTGTTTAGGTCGTTCTGAAGCATTACTGCTCAGTTATCGTGAATTAAGGCGTAAACTCAAACTTCACTTACCCGATACGCTCTATCGCGAGTCACTTCAATTCGAGCTTCAATTGGAAAAACAGCAGCAATCTGATCTGGTTGACTGCATCAACAGTATTCATCTTGAAAAGAATCATTGTGAACCACTGGTATTGCGCTATTGTCGCCAGCTCGGCGGTGAGCAGCTCTACTCGGCCTTTGCCGAACCTATCAATAATATTGCCAATCGATAAGCTCTACCGACCTTAGGACTGTTATGACTCAATTTGTTGCGGCTAAAGGACTAACCAATCCACACCTTCAAACCCTAGCACCACGATTTATTCGCAAGAAAGCGCTATTTGAACCTGTGTGGCAAACACTTGATACGCCTGATGGGGACTTTCTCGATATAGCTTGGAGTGAAGATGTCGTTCAAAGCAATGGTGAACAGGCCAAAATTAATAAGCCGATTTTTGTCCTTTTTCACGGCTTGGAGGGCTGCTTTTACAGCCCTTACGCCAATGGCTTGATGGATGCCTTTGCTAAACAAGGCTGGCTATCAGTAATGATGCATTTTCGCGGCTGTAGCGGTAAGCCCAACAGACTAGCTCGGGCCTACCACTCTGGTGAAGTCGAAGACGCACGCTTTTTCCTTGAGCATCTCGACTCTCTGTTTCCTAACCAAACCAAAGTCGCTGTAGGTATCTCGCTTGGCGGTAATATGCTGGCTAACTACCTCGCTAAGTATCGTGACAACCCAGTGATTGATGGGGCGACTATCGTCTCTGCTCCGTTGGATCTCTCTGCCTGTTCGGAACGAATCGAACAAGGCTTTTCTAAGCTGTATAAAAACTACCTACTCTCTTCGTTGAAAAAGAGCGCACTGCAAAAGCATCACCTCCTCAAAGGGGAACTCGGCCTCAGTTATCACAACATCAAACGAGTCACAAAGTTGTACGAGTTTGATGACTTAATCACCGCACCACTGCACGGATTTAAAGATGCCGAAGATTACTACCATCAATGCTCAGGGATTCATCGCCTTAAAGAGATCACTTTGCCGACCCAGATCATTCACGCCAAAGACGATCCATTTATGACGGATGCCGTGATCCCGAAGTATGTGTTGCCTGAGAACATCGACTATCGCTTATTTGACCAAGGTGGTCATGTTGGTTTTGTCACTGGCAGTGCAATAAAGCCGCGTTTCTGGTTGGAAGAAGCTCTACCTGCCTACTATGAAAGTTTGGCGGTTTCTGCATAATAGCGGCGTCTGAAACGAACATAAAATCTAGAGGTATTTATGATTGTTCCTTGGCAACAAATCGATCCAGACACGCTGGACAACTTAATCAAAGAATTTGTCCTGCGTGAAGGGACAGACTACGGCGCGGTAGAGATTTCTCTGCAAAGCAAAATTGACCAAATCAAAAAGCAGCTTGAGTCAGGAGACGCCGTAGTGGTTTTCTCTGAGTTACATGAAACAGTCGACATTCAACTCAAAAATCGATTTTAGAGAACTGCATACAGTGACGTCCAAGCAAAGCATGCTATAGTGGACGTCGATTACAGGAACGTACTCTCAGACAAGGTTTGTCATGTCAGCAAAACACCCTATTATTGCCGTTACTGGTTCGTCCGGTGCCGGAACCACTACTACCTCAGAGGCTTTCCGCAAGATGTTCAACATGATGAACGTTAAGCCAGCTTGGGTTGAAGGAGACAGTTTTCACCGTTTCACTCGCCCGGAAATGGATGTCGAAATCCGTAAAGCTCGTGAGCAGGGTCGTCATATCAGCTATTTTGGCCCGCAAGCTAATGACTTTGGTGGTCTAGCGGAGTTCTTCCGTCAGTACGGTCAAGAAGGCACAGGCCAAGTACGCCGTTATCTACACACTTTTGACGAAGCCGTCCCTTACAATCAAATGCCGGGCACCTTTACCCCCTGGCAAGATCTACCGGAAAACTCAGACGTTCTATTCTACGAAGGTTTGCATGGTGGTGTGGTTGATGGTGACGTTAATGTCGCTCAACATGTCGACTTCCTGATTGGTATGGTGCCGATCGTTAACCTTGAGTGGATTCAGAAATTTGTCCGTGACACGCGTGATAGAGGCCATTCACGTGAAGCGGTGATGGATTCGATAGTTCGTTCCATGGACGACTACCTGAACTACATTACGCCACAGTTTTCTCGTACTCATATTAACTTTCAGCGTGTTCCAACAGTCGATACGTCAAACCCACTTAACGCCAAAGGCATTCCAAGCCTAGATGAGAGTTTTGTGGTGATTCGCCTTCGCGGCATCAAGAATGTTGATTACCCTTACCTACTCGCCATGATTGATGGTTCATTTATGTCACGTCACAACACCATCGTTGTACCGGGCGGTAAAATGAGTTTTGCGATGGAATTAATCGTACGACCTATTCTTCAACAATTAATCGAAACGGGAAAAATTGGCTAATACTCACGGCTAGAACACGATTACTTTTCATACCGTGATCATGTGCACAGTTTTGCGTAGTAAATACACCTATTGACCCGATTAAAATCAAGAAATCGTTTTCGAAAAAGGATACTATTTCTTACCGAAACACAAGATGGCTTGCAGCATTTGTAAAGTGCTCTTATCCTAGTGGGCCTATTTAAGGCTTTGCTAAAACATGGAAAGCGGCAAGCGTACCCTGCAGAGGAAGTGAGATATTATGGTTCTAGGTAAACCTCAAACCGATCCAACATTAGAGTGGTTCCTTTCACACTGTCATATTCATAAGTACCCATCAAAAAGCACGCTAATTCATGCGGGCGAAAAAGCAGAGACTTTGTACTACATCGTTAAAGGCTCTGTTGCGGTTCTTATCAAGGACGAAGAAGGTAAGGAAATGATCCTTTCTTACCTAAACCAAGGTGACTTTATCGGTGAGCTTGGTCTATTCGAAGAAGATCAAGAACGTACAGCTTGGGTTCGTGCTAAATCTCCTTGTGAAGTAGCAGAAATCTCTTTCAAGAAGTTCCGTCAACTAATTCAAGTTAACCCAGACATCCTAATGCGCCTTTCAGCGCAAATGGCAAGCCGCCTACAAGTGACTAGCCAGAAAGTGGGTGACCTAGCATTCCTAGACGTAACGGGCCGCATTGCTCAGACGCTACTAAACCTAGCGAAACAACCTGACGCAATGACTCACCCAGACGGCATGCAGATTAAGATCACTCGTCAAGAGATTGGTCAAATCGTTGGCTGTTCTCGTGAAACCGTTGGTCGTATCCTGAAAATGCTAGAAGAGCAGAACCTAATCTCTGCTCACGGTAAGACAATCGTTGTATACGGTACTCGTTAATTTCGATTAACGAATAAGAATTAAAAAAGCCACCTACGCGGTGGCTTTCTTTTTATCTGACGAATAGTACTAGCCGTTGGTACTTTCGAAAATTTTATCTGCAGATGCAGCAACAAACCCTGGGTAAAGTTCACCATTCGGCATTGGGTAACGCTTAGCAAACTCATAGAAGCCACCTGGGATGATTTCAGTCACTTCACTAAACTGCACCGCAACTTTATCAGCCATGGTTGAGGATTGTTCTAACAGTACCTCTGGAGAGCCTTTCACTTCACCACCAAACTCGTTAATGGTAAAACCCGCATCACGCAAGTGATTATTGACGCTAACCACTTCCTCAAAGGCATTCAGTTGGTTGACGCTAACAGTAAAGTGGTTGGCACCATAGCCGTGCGCCGCTAACCAAGAAGCATACTCGCTCTCTGTCGCCAGTGTTTGGAAATCAGCATAGCTTAAGTCCCATAAGCGACCGCCAGACAAGAACTCATGACCTTTTAGTTTACTGGTGTCTAATTGCTCAACAAGCTTTGCAACGATAGCTTGCAATGCTTCAGAGCACTCTTCCACTTTTAGCTCACTGATAAACACTTTTGGCTGTTTCGGGTCAGGGTGCTCAAAGTGCTTGGCGACCAACTTCTTACTTTCAAACAGATAGTCACCGCAAGGTTTGTAGCCAACATCTAAGAAAGGCTGCGCTAAAGTTGCAATACCCAATGGCTCGACATTGAAAGTGCGTAACGCGATATGGTCATTGATCAGCGCTTCATCTTCTTGCAGTAGTTGATGCACTTTTTCAGCAGAGGGACACAAGCGTTGAATATAGTCTTTCCATAACGATTGGAATAAAGCATCTGGCGTCATAACGCCTCCTTGTTTACGGTTGTTTACGTTATAGGGTTAGTCGTTATTATTGGTTAAGTTATAAAAGAGGCTATCAGACCGATTTGTCCAGATAATCAGTCTGATAGCCTTCAACCTGTGACGTTAAAAGCCTCCCTGCTCAGGGAGGAAGAAGGGAATTCCTAACTTAGGTTCTTTGACCTAATGTTTTTATAGCTAATGTTTTTTTACAGCTCTAGCCCTGGGCTCAATGTTGCCGGAAGAAGAGTTTCTCCACCTTCCATTGATGCCATAGGATAAGCGCAGTAATCAGCTGCGTAGTACGCACTTGGGCGTAGGTTACCCGATGCACCTGGGCCACCAAATGGTGCATCACCACTTGCGCCCGTTAGCTGGCGGTTACGGTTCACGATGCCGGCACGAATGTGGTCAACAAAGTACTCCCATTCGCTGTCATCGGTAGAAACTAGACCTGCCGATAGACCAAAGCGTGTATCGTTGGCCAGCTCGACCGCTTTCTCAAGCCCCTGGTAACGAACCACTTGTAGCAATGGACCAAAGTACTCTTCATCGGGTAGCTCTGCGATCGCTGTGACGTCAATGATACCTGGAGTAACAAACGCGGCTTGACCCGCTTTCGCTTCAATCAGGCTCTCACCCCCAAGCTTTTGCAGGTTCGCTTGCGCCGCAAGAATGAAATCAGCCGCCGCTTTTGAAATCTGTGGGCCCATAAATGGTGCTGGTTCTGCAAATGGCTGGTCGACACGAATCTTATTGGTTGCTTCAACGAGCTTGCTAACTAATAGGTCGCCCTTCTCGCCAACAGGAACATACAGACGACGTGCACATGTACAACGCTGACCGGCACTGATAAACGCAGACTGAATAATGGTGTACACCGTCGCATCCACATCGCCATAGTGTTCAGAGATAACCATCGGGTTGTTACCGCCCATCTCAAGCGCCAGCATTTTACCCGGCTGACCAGCGAACTGACGGTGAAGGATGTGACCAGTATTTGCACTACCAGTGAATAGGACACCGTCCAGACCTTTTGAATCAGCCAGTGCGATACCGGTCTCTTTAGCACCCTGTACTAGGTTAATCACGCCTTTAGGCAGACCAACTTGATCCCACAGTTTCATTGCAAACTCACCGGTTAGCGGTGTTTGCTCTGAAGGTTTAAATACCACCGTGTTACCCGCAAGTAGCGCCGGCACAATGTGGCCATTAGGTAGGTGACCTGGGAAGTTGTAAGGACCAAATACCGCCATCACACCTAGCGGGCGGTGGCGAAGCACAATTTGGTTGCCCGCGGCTTCACGCTGCGCTTCACCAGTACGGTCATGGTAAGCACGAATCGAGATAGCAATCTTACCTGCCATTGCCGCCGCTTCTGTGCGCGTTTCCCAAATCGGTTTACCGGTTTCTTTGGCGATGATTTCAGCGATCTGCTCACTGTTCTCTTTTACTTTCTCGGCAAATGCGAGCACAATCGCTTCACGCTCAGCAAAGCTCATTTTTTTCCAGCCTACAAACGCGCTGCGTGCTGCTGAAACCGCTTGCTCAACTTGCTCTGGAGTTGCACTTTCACCTTGCCAGATGACCTCATTGTTATATGGGCTTTGCGAGTTCATTGACTCACCTTGACCTGCCACCCATTCACCTGCAATCCAATGTGTCATAACTTGTTCCTTCAAATTTGTTCTTAATCTCAGCGTTACTGAGCTAGCATGCGAACATAGTCGCCTTCGTTTACTTTCAGTGCTTGTGCGACTTCAGGCGATAGAATCACTGATTCTGACTCATGGTCATGGGCTGCTTTTGCTGCCGTTGCACGGAAATCTTCAAACGAAGTGTTAGAAATTAGGTAATCTTGCGAGCTGGTATGCTCTGCGATCGTCACTTTGGCACGGATAGAGTGACGCACGGATTCAATATTTCGCACATCACACTCAACCGTTGGACCACCATCAAAAATATCGACGTAGTTGCGGCAAGTAAAACCTTCTTTTTCTAGTAAGCGGAGCGCTGGCTTGGTGTTATCGTGTACCTGACCAATCACCGCTTGTGCTTCTTTACTCAGCAAGTTGATGTAGATTGGCAGTTTTGGCATTAAATCAGCGATGAAGCCTTTCTTACCAATACCAGTTAGGTAATCAGCCATCGTAAAATCAATCGAGAAGAAGTGCTCTTGCAGCCACTGCCAGAATGGTGAGTTACCTTCTGCATCTGATACACCACGCATTTCAGCAAACACGGTTTTCGAGAAGCGGTGCGGATGCTCTGCCATCATCAAAAAACGACACTTCGACATAAGACGGCCATTCAAGCCACCACGGAATGACGGCCTCAAGAACAGAGTACAAATCTCACTACAACCTGTGTAGTTGTTGCCGAACGTCAGCAGTTTAACGACGTTATTCACACCCAATTTCGGTGATGAATGCACCACGGTACTGATGTGATATGAGTAGAAAGGTACATCCCAACCAATGGAAGCCTCGATACCTGTACAACCGGCAACTTCACCAGTTTCACTATCAAAGCCGACCATCAGATAGCCTTCATCACCAGGCTCTGTAACCTCTGGCTTTGTGAAGCTATATTCTGAATGAGTAATACGGTTAGTTAACAGTTCTTCGTTAACCGGTAGAGATGTGAATCCATGACCCGACTCAACCGCACATGTGTGCAGCGCGTCGTAGTCCGACATTGCGATAGGGCGAACAACCAGCATCGATACTCCCTCCTGATGCGGGATACCAATGCTATCGGTCATCTATTCGTTTTTGCTGCGCAACTACCTGAACACATGACCGATAGCACTGGTATTGGGAGAGCTATGGAAAACAGCTCCCCCGGTTTGTTTAATTATTATTTAACTAGCGTTGCTAGAGCTTTATCTAGACGCGCTAGACCTTCTGCGATTTCTTCTTTAGTAATCACAAGTGATGGTGTGAAACGAACAACGTTTGTGCCCGCAACCAACACCATTAAACCTTCTTTGCCTGCAGCAACCAGCACGTCACGCGCTCGGCCTTGCCACTCATCGTTCAGTGCAGCACCTAGTAATAGGCCTTTACCACGAACTTCTGCAAACATGTTGTACTTGTCGTTAAGTTTAGCCAAACCTTCACGGAACAGTGCTTCACGCTCTGCAACACCGGCGAGTGTTTCTGGTGCGCTAACAACATCAACCACAGCTTCTGCAACTGCACATGCCAGTGGGTTACCGCCGTAAGTTGAGCCGTGTGTACCGACTTTCAGGTGCTTAGAAAGAGCAGTTGTCGTGAGCATTGCGCCGATAGGGAAACCACCACCAAGTGATTTTGCAGTGCTTAAGATGTCTGGCGTTACACCTAGGCCTTGGTATGCGTAGAAATGACCAGTACGACCGTTACCAGTTTGTACTTCATCAAAAATCAGTAGTGCATTGTGCTTGTCACACAGTTCACGCACTGTCTGTACGAATTCGTCCGTTGGAGAGATGATGCCGCCTTCGCCTTGAAGTGGCTCCATCATGATGGCACAAGTGCGATCTGAGATATGAGCTTTTAGCGCTTCCACATCATTGTACGGTAGGTGAGTGACATCACCCGGCTTAGGACCGAAACCGTCTGAGTAAGCCGCTTGACCACCAACAGTCACTGTAAAGAAAGTACGACCGTGGAAGCCTTGCTTAAATGCGATGATTTCTGATTTCTCTGGGCCAAACTCGTCAGCTGCGTAACGACGTGCTAGCTTAAGTGCCGCTTCGTTCGCTTCTGCGCCAGAGTTTGCAAAGAACACTTTTTCAGCGAAACAGACATCAGTCAGCTTTTTCGCTAAACGTAATGCCGGTTCGTTAGTCATTACGTTACTTAGGTGCCAAATTTTCTGGCCTTGTTCTGTTAATGCATTCACCATTGCAGGGTGACAATGACCAAGGCAGCTCACGGCAATACCACCAGCAAAGTCGATATATTCAGTCCCCTGTTGGTCCCAAACTCGAGCGCCTTCGCCTTTTACTGGAATCATTTCCATTGGGTTGTAACAAGGTACCATCACCTCATCAAACAAACCGCGTTCTACTTTATTTTCTACAGTCATTGCACATTCCCTCTTAATACCGCATGCATAGCGAATATGGTGTCCTTACTCCGATTCAATGAAATAAGATATTGTTTTGCTTTTAAGCAACCACGGCATTGTATTTACATTTAATTAACCATTTCAATAGTGGTTTATTCTTTTTAATCACCACTAAGAAGTTTGATACTCATAAGCCTTGAGTATTTATGCATTACCCTTTCACATTTATGAAGCAATATATTCTTATATTAAAGATAAGCTATGGTTAATCTTAGTCGCGATAAGGGCTGAGAAGTAGACGTGACAAACCCTTCGCATACTTTTTCACAAAGTATTCGCAACAAGGATTATGAAGGAAATGTTAAGAAAAGTGATCTAAGTCAGGCTTTAACCGAATAGCAGCCAATGGAATTGAGTGTTTTAAAGCGACGCTCGAGCAATAAAGTTGGCAAGGATCTGATGACCTTGCTCCGTTTTAATCGACTCAGGGTGGAACTGAACCGCATCAATTGGCAGGGTTTTGTGTTGATAACCCATGATTTCATCCATGCTGCCATCTGCCAGTTGTGTCCAAGCTGTCAGCTCAAAACAATCCGGTAACGTGCCATTTTTCACCACTAGAGAGTGATAACGTGTCACGGTCAGAGGGTTATTCAATCCAGCAAACACACTGCGATCGCTGTGAGCAATTGGCGACGTTTTACCATGCATCACCTCTCTCGCTCGCACCACTTCACCACCAAATACTTGGGCAATCGCCTGATGACCTAAACAGACACCAAGGATGGGTAGCTTTCCGGCAAAATGCTCAATCGCCGCGAGCGAAATACCTGCTTCATTGGGGGTACATGGCCCCGGAGAAATGACCAAGTGGGTAGGGTTTAGCGCTTCAATCTGATCCAAGCTAATTTCGTCATTCCGCACTACTTTTACCTCAGCACCTAACTCACAGAAGTACTGGTACAGGTTATAAGTAAAAGAGTCGTAGTTATCGATAATCAGTAACATGGTGAAACGAACAGCATTGATAAATTGGATGGTTAGGGGCGGTATTGTGCAGCAAGAAAGAATAAAGGCAAGTGCAAACGATAAAATAAGGCCGGCATAGGCCGACCTTATCTGTTTACAGTAAGTTAGCTTACTTGCGACGACGCCATAATGCTAAACCAAATAACGACATCATGGCACCAAAGCCAAATGAACCCGCCATGTTCAATTCTAGTACTGCAGGATCGTGATCTGAAGAACGGAAGTGGTCGTTGTACTTAGGTAGGTCACCTTTGTACTCTTCATTGTAGTCAAACAACTTCGACTCACCACCGTTGATGTGCCAGTCCGTTGCATCAACAAAGTGCTTCTCTAGGCTTGGGCTCATCAATAGGTGGTCAAGCGCGCCAACTTCATCATTGTATGAGTAGCTCCAACTATTTGGATGCGCTTTCGCCACTGCATTGATGTAACCGTAGCTATCCGTGATCACGGCACCTTCATCGCCAAACTGAACCTGACCGTCGATGTAAGTATTACGCGCTGCTTTGATCGTCTTGCCGTACTTCTCTTGGCTGTAATCTGTCAGTACTAGCAGTGGATCTTCCATACCGTAAGCATTCAAGTCACCTAAGATCACTTTGTGACCGTCAATTTCATTTAGAGCTTCACCTAACGCAACTGCAGCTGCAACACGGAAGTTCTCACAAGATCCTTGCTTATCCAGGTCTTGGCCACCTTGACCGCCCAGCTCAACCGGTGCTGCATCTTCCCAACACTTAGAGCCTTTCGATTTAAGGTGGTTGATTGCCACTGTAATTTTTTCTTTAGTGCCTTTCACTTTGAAGGTTGGCGCTAGAGAATCACGTTGGTAGTTCTTACCATCTTCAATCACTTTACCGTTGTCATCTAATACTTCAGGAGCTTGCTGACTTGGCATAGGGATAACGCGAGACTCTTTTAGCTTAACCACTTTCGGACGGTAGATTACGCCAGTAGTAATCACGTCAGTGCCGATGTAGTCATTCTCGTCTGTCACTTTGTCGCCGTTAGAGTCGATAGCAACGATGTCGTAACGGTCTTTTTTCTTCGCAATGCGAGCGTTCAATTGGTCAACAAGCTGACGAATTGCACCACTATCACCAAAGCCGTTGTTTTCGATTTCCATCAGACCGATGATGTCAGCGTCTAGACGTAGAATCGCATTAACGATTTTCTCTTGCTGTACTTCGAACTCTTCAAAGCTGTTCGCACCACGGTTATTACCGTGTGGGTTTGTATCACCGCCGAATGGAGAGTTGAAATAGTTGAGTACGTTAAACGTAGCGATACGTAAATCGCCCTCTTTGATATCGATATCTTCGGTACGAGGGTCGTTACGAATAAAGTTTTCGCTGGTTAGGGTGTTAGTTGGGATTAGGCGGTAATCACCATAGCTGTAGGTAATCACACCTTCTAGACCGACAATGGTATCGTCGATACGGATGTAATCTTCTGTCGATCCATCTTGGTCAATATCAGTGCGACCGAAGTCTGGGTAGTATGGAACTTGTCCATCGCCAGCTTTCGCATCTGACTCAACATACAAACGGCGCTCTGCGTTTTCGATGCTTTGCTGTTTCGCCTCTTCTGAACCTGCAGGGAAATTCTGGTTGGGCTGCATGTTGATACGACCTTGCGCCAGTACCATATTGTTACGACGCGCTGCGTAATCATAGCCAAAAGTACGGGTAACACGCATATCAAGAGCTTCAGTTGTGTTCACCAACATGCCTTCGTAGCGCTCTAATGTACGGTCAAAGTTTTCATCCGTTGGCAGGATTTCGATGTCTGTCGCCGTTGGCGCTGCTTGCTCACCTTGTTTAACCCAGTTGTTGTTTTCTGCTTTTAGCTGGGTGTGATCGTAATACTCTTGCACCTTACCTTTGACACACACTACATCGCCCGCTTGCAGATCAGAGCTTGATTGATTGGTATGAACGAACAGACCTTCAGATGTCTCCGGGTTGTAGTCGTCTGTTAGTGCTTGTAGATAGAAACCTTTAGTCAGGCCTGTTGTCACCGCACTAACTACACCTTTAACAAAGAACTCTTCGTCAGTGATGTATGGGTAACCATTGATAAATGGTGAGTTATCACCTTCACCTTGGATTTCTTGAATTGAAGTGAAGGTTGGAGCCACACCATCTTGAGTACAAGCAAACGGTTCTGGCGCGGTACCACCATCAAGCACGCCTAAGCCTTCAATACTGTCTTTCGGAAGTGATGACCATTGAGAAGCGTCATAAGTAGAAGAAGGCGTCATCGCATCCGAGTTACGCACTAGTGTTACGTCTTTAGCAAAGTTGCTGCTACCACCGTCCACATTACCAACCACATCATGCACAACACCGTCTTTTAGAAGTGCCATTGGGTCGTTACCATTAAAATTAGCAATTGCACCGTTTAAGATATCAGCAACCGCTTTAATCTCATCACTGGCACTCGTGTGTGCCACAACCAACACGTTTTGTGCTGAAAGCACTTGGCCGTTAAGAGAAAGGTTGCTGCCCCACTCACCAGCGCCATTATTTTGCTTAGCAAGTTCATATCCATCAAGTAATACTGAGCTATCACCAGTATTAGCAATCTCAATCGCTTTGTTGTAACTACCACCTTCAACATATTGAGAGATGATGATGTCTGCCATTGCTGGAGACGAAAGAGCGCCGGCTACCACTGCAGCAAGTAGCGTAGGAGTTAATTTTTGTTTCATGTTATCCACCATGCATCGCTTCCAATGTTACACATCAACTAGAAAGCGTGTTCCAAATCACTTTTAACGTGACTACTTATTAATAAACCTTGCTCAGTGTTTATGTTTTTTATGAAACAAAAAATTACATTCAATGACAGTGAGATTTCGATCTCATAGATATGCTGAATATTTGAAGCACTATCAAGTTTTCAACATATCGTGATAACAGAAATTTCAAAAGTGAGAATATCTAACTGAATTACATCAGATTTTGCTAATAAATAAAGCAATAGCTCTACTATTACCTTGATTTGTAGACATAAAAAAGGCGCTATAAAAAGCGCCTTTTTCATAATTGAGTCGATCAATTCAATCTATTGCGATCGTCGTCATCTTTTCGCTCAAACTCACCTTCAAAGGTCGAACCTTGCTGTGAATCATCACGATGAAATGGATCTTGCTCGAATGGGCTTTGGCCAAACTGGTCACCTTGAAAGCTACCATGGAAGCCATTACCGCCCATCGATTTGACCACCATTTTACTCATCAGGTATTTGGCAATCATGGCACGAGGTGCTGGTAATAGCACTAGCATACCCAATGCATCAGTCATAAAACCTGGGGTCAGTAGTAATACACCAGCAACGGCCAGCATCACACCTTCAAAGATCTGCTGAGCGGGAAGCTCACCTTGCTGGAGACGGTTTTGCACCGACATTAAGGTTTGTAGACCTTGGCTACGCACTAGGGAAGCTCCCACGAATGCAGTAATCAATACCAAGGCGATAGTTGGCCACAGTCCAAGAAAGCCACCAACTTGAATAAATAGGCCTATTTCGATGATAGGGACGAAAATAAACAGTAGCAATAAGATAGGAAACACATGCCCTCCTTTGTTGTACTCAGTGTACGTGCAAGGCGGTTTGAGCTCAAATTAAAGCAGTAAAAAAACGTGACATGGCAATGATAAAAAACTCAATTAAACCCTACCTCTAAAGGGCTATTAATACTCTGTTCATATCTAACCAAATTTTGATTCAACAAAAGCAAAAAAAGGTGATCAAGTTACTATTTTTATACGCTAGGTACAGTATTATGTGCCACATAAGTCAGGACGGATTATACAGCCAAAAATTCTGCCGAATGGATTCTTAAACTACAGAATGGCTAGAAATAAACTTTATTATCAGAATAAATTCCTAAGGATCCTGTATGGCTACCCTAACTGATGCTCCAAAAACGGCTACCCCTGCAACTCGTATCGAAGAAGACCTACTAGGCGAGCGCCACGTACCAGCTGACGCGTACTACGGCATCCACACTCTACGCGCGATCGAAAACTTCAATATTTCAAGCACTACTATCTCAGACGTACCTGAATTCGTCCGTGGTATGGTGATGACGAAGAAAGCCGCTGCACTAGCAAACAAAGAGCTTGGTGCGATTCCAAAAGACGTTGCTAACTACATCCTAGAAGCGTGTGATTTGATCCTTGAAACAGGTAAGTGCATGGATCAGTTCCCATCAGACGTATTCCAAGGCGGTGCGGGCACGTCAGTGAACATGAACACTAACGAAGTTATCGCCAACGTTGCACTTGAACTGATGGGCAAGGAAAAAGGCCAATATGAGTTCATCAACCCGAACGATCACGTAAACAAGAGCCAATCAACTAACTGTGCTTACCCAACGGGTTTCCGTATTTCGGTTTACAACAGTGTTCATCAGTTGATGGAAGCGATCGAATATCTTAAGGGAGCATTCGAACTTAAAGCACAAGAATTCAAAGACGTGTTGAAGATGGGTCGTACTCAGCTTCAAGACGCAGTGCCAATGACTGTGGGTCAAGAGTTCCACGCTTGGGCAGTAACGCTAAACGAAGAAATTCGTGCTCTAGACTACACGTCTAAGCTGCTACTAGAAATCAACCTAGGTGCAACTGCAATCGGTACTGGTCTAAATGCACCAGCTGGTTACCAAGCAACTGCAGTGAAACACCTAGCGGAAGTAACTGGCCTAGAAGTGGTTCCAGCAGAAGACCTAATCGAAGCAACATCTGACTGTGGTGCGTACGTAATGACTCACGGCGCACTGAAACGTCTAGCGGTGAAACTGTCTAAGATCTGTAACGACCTTCGTCTACTTTCTTCTGGCCCTCGTGCTGGTTTGAACGAGCTAAACCTGCCAGAAATGCAAGCTGGTTCTTCTATCATGCCTGCAAAAGTAAACCCAGTTATCCCTGAAGTAGTAAACCAAGTTTGCTTTAAAGTTCTAGGTAACGACAACACCGTTTCTTTCGCAGCAGAAGGCGGTCAGCTGCAGCTGAACGTAATGGAACCGGTTATCGCACAAAGCGTGTTTGAGTCTATCTCTCTACTACACAACGCATGTGTTAACTTGCGTGATAAGTGTGTTGACGGTATCACTGTTAACAAAGAAGTGTGTGAGAGCTACGTATATAACTCTATTGGTATCGTTACTTACCTTAACCCATACATTGGCCACCATGAAGGTGACATTGTTGGTAAGATCTGTGCAGAAACAGGTAAGAGTGTACGCGAAGTCGTTCTTGAGCGCGGCCTATTAACAGAAGATGAACTAGATGACATTCTTTCTGTTGATAACTTTTTGCACCCAACGTATAAAGCGAAACGCTACGAATAACCGCAAAGCGACAAAGGCCCCAGACGGGGCCTTTTTTAGGCCTTCATACGGTTAACCACACATAGTAAAAGGTCTTTATTTTCTGATTATCTAAACATTCAGACAATGAATATTTAGATAATCAGAATCAAAATAACTTTATGAGGTAATTATTATGGTGGCAGTAGAACTCTTTGTCGTTCTGCTCTTTATCTATTTGGGAGCAAGAATTGGCGGAATCGGTATTGGTCTAGCCGGTGGTGCGGGTGTTATCGCACTGTCGTTAGTGTTAGGCGTACCAACAAGCCAAGCATTCATTCCTATCGATGTAATATTGATCATCATGTCAGTGATTACCGCGATTGCAGCTATGCAAGTCGCCGGTGGTCTGGATTGGATGGTACAAGTGGCTGAAAACTTTTTACGTAAGCACCCTGAGCGAATCACTTTTTACGCGCCAATTGTTACCTTCTTAATGACATTGATGGCAGGTACAGGTCACACGGCATTCTCAACACTACCAGTAATTGCAGAAGTAGCCAAAGGCCAAGGCGTTCGCCCTTCTCGCCCACTTTCTATTGCGGTTGTAGCATCTCAAATTGCAATCACTGCATCGCCAATTTCGGCAGCGGTTGTGGCGTTCGCGGCGATGCTAGCACCAATAGGCGTTGATTACCTAACGCTACTTGCGGTTTGCATTCCAACCACCTTCGTTGCCTGTATGATTGGTGCATTTGTTGCGAACTTCATGGGCTGTGAGCTAAAAGATGATCCAGTTTACCAGGAGCGTCTAGAAAAAGGCCTGATTAAACTCGCTGCAGATGAACAGCGTGAGATCCTACCGACAGCGAAAAAAGCAACTTACATCTTCCTTGCAGCAATTGGTTTTGTGGTTTGTTACGCAGCGGCAATTTCAAATTCGATTGGCCTAATCGAAAATCCAGCACTTGGCCGTAACGAAGCAATCATGACGGTAATGCTAGCAGCGGCAGCAGCTATCGTCATGAGCTGTAAAATAGACGCAGGCAAAATCCCAACGGCGGCAACATTCCGCTCTGGCATGACAGCGTGTGTCTGTGTACTTGGTGTGGCATGGCTTGGTTCAACGTTCGTTAACGCGCACGTAGATGACATTAAAGAAGTCGCAGGCGCACTACTAGCAGACTACCCATGGATGCTAGCAATAGTGTTGTTCTTTGCCTCTATGCTGCTCTACTCACAAGGTGCAACGACTGTAGCTCTAATGCCAGCAGCGCTAGCAATCGGTGTAGCGCCACTGACAGCAGTTGCATCATTTGCCGCTGTAAGTGCTCTGTTCGTACTGCCAACTTACCCAACGCTACTTGCAGCAGTTGAGATGGATGACACAGGTTCAACACGCATTGGAAAATACGTATTTAATCACCCGTTCTTCATCCCTGGTGTAGCAACTATTGCTTCTTCGGTAGCACTTGGCTTCACATTTGGTGGTCTATTTATCTAATCGTCTCAAACGAATATATAGGGAGCCTCAGCTCCCTTTTTTTATTTTCTCCATCGTAAAAATACTTATCTCACATTTCATTTTTGACCTTAATCAACAAAAGCTCCGAAATTTAACCTTGCATTTTAATCCGGTTGTATGAATAAAATTCCCTTATTATTTAACCACAGACTTTTTCACTTAAGCTAATAAGAAAACTCCGCCAAACAAAAGAATATTAATCCGACTATTTCAAACAATTAGTCTCCACCTAACCTTATGTAAAAAACCACACAAAATCAGGGTCTATATTTTTGTGAAGATCCACAAAGTTACCTTTCCAACCTCGGATTAAAATAGCCCCAACAGGCAAGAAGCCTATATGAAAATTCCAATTACCAATAACTTCCCTACAGAGTTATTTCATTTTTAATAACGATGAGTCGCTGATTCACTTTTATTTATCGGTATATAGATAAAAGTAAGGAGATAGCCATGACAACCCAAACCGTACCGACCGAAGAAAAAAAAGGTGGCTTCTTTGCCAACTTTAAATTCCCTTCTGCATACACCATTCTTTTTATCTTAATTGCTTTAGTGGCAATGCTGACTTGGATCGTTCCTGCCGGTCAATACGACCGCGCAATGAATGAAGACCTAGGTCGTGAAGTTCCTGTAACAGGCACCTATCAGGCTGTTGAAGGCAACCCTCAAGGTGTGATTGATGTTCTGCTAGCACCGATTGATGGCTTCTACGACCACAATAGCTATGAAGCTGCTGCAATCGATGTTTCCCTATTCATTCTTATCATCGGTGGTTTCCTAGGCCTAGTAACCAAAACTGGTGCAATAGATGCGGGTATCGAACGCGTTACCCATCGCTTGCAAGGTAGAGAAGAGATGATGATTCCTATCTTGATGGCACTATTTGCAGCGGGTGGTACTGTTTATGGTATGGCGGAAGAGTCATTGCCTTTCTACACCCTACTCGTTCCTGTGATGATGGCAGCACGCTTTGACCCTCTCGTTGCCGCAGCGACTGTACTGCTCGGCGCAGGTATCGGTGTACTAGGTTCTACCATTAACCCATTCGCAACGGTAATTGCTGCCAACGCTTCTGGCATTCCTTTTACCGATGGCATCATGCTACGCGCAATCATGCTAGTAATTGGCTACGGTATCTGTGTTGCTTACGTAATGCGTTACGCTCGCATGGTTCGTGAAGACCAAAGTAAGTCTATCGTTTACGACAAGTACGAAGAGAACAAAGCACACTTCCTTGGCAATCAAGATGGCGGCTCTCTAGAGTTCACAACAACACGTAAAATTATCCTAGCTATCTTCGGTGGTTCATTCGGGGTAATGATTTACGGCGTGTCAGTAGCAGGATGGTGGATGGCTGAGATCTCAGCTATGTTCCTAGCAGCAACGATTCTTGTTGGTCTAGTCGCTCGCATGAGTGAAGAAGACTTTACCAACAGCTTTATTGACGGTGCTCGTGACCTACTGGGTGTTGCACTGATTATCGGTATTGCTCGCGGCATCGTGGTGGTCATGGACCGCGGTATGATCACTGATACTATCTTGTTCTCTGCAGAGCAAATGGTGACCGGCCTATCGTCTGTAGTGTTCATTAACGTGATGTTCTTCCTAGAGATTCTGCTGTCGTTCCTAGTGCCTTCAACGTCAGGCCTAGCGGTACTAACCATGCCAATCATGGCACCACTTGCTGATTTTGCTGGTGTTGGTCGTGAGCTTGTGATCACTGCTTACCAGTCAGCTTCAGGTCTAGTGAACTTAATTACGCCAACATCTGCGGTAGTAATGGGTGGTCTGGCAATCGCTCGCGTCCCTTACGTTCGCTGGGTGAAATGGGTAGCGCCACTACTCGCGATTCTGACTCTGTTCTGCATCGTATGTCTAAGTATTGCTGCGCTAATCTAAGTTAATCGTTTCTTTTCCTTACCCGGCTCACAGGAAGTGAGCCCTCTCCCAAAGCCGCCCTAGTGCGGCTTTTCTCATATCTAGGCTAGCTAAGAAACCATCTAGAGATTCCCTACTCGTTCCTTCGTCTCTCTATGGAATGACCACAAAACTCCTCCTCACTACAGCACCGTCATCCTCAAGAGTGAGGGACGAACGAGTTGGGGATCTCTTAACTCTAGACGCGATATTTTAGAGATTCCCTATTCACTCCTGCGTCGCCCTATGGAATGCAGGTCTATCCAATTATTATTTTCAATCTCTATTAATAAGAAAAACTATCGATATTAATTAACTTTATTAATCCATATTGTTTTAGTGTTCAACGTGCTTTAAATAACCAATGTGATCCAGAACAAATTTATTATCAAAAGTTTTGTTACCAGAGGGATAATTTACTATTCAAAACCACTTAACTAGGAACTTATAGTGCATATTTCTAATCTATTCACTGTTTTATCAATCGAATTAAATTGAATATTCTTCCTATTAATCAGCGCCAATCTAATAATGCGCATAAAGTGATGCATAAACTTCCCTACAAGCTACCTAAATAGGGCATTTACATCCGAGCAACAAGTGAATAGATATTGTTAAAACCCTTGTAAATCAAGGCTTGACGTATAAAAAACGAACTGTGATTGACCTCTAAGAATCCCCTGCCAACAGGCGTAATATGAATTCCAGAAACAAAATAAGTGAATAAATAAATTCACGCTTCTATTCCCTACAAATTAATTATTAGCTTTTAAATTAAAGCTAATAAAATAAATATAAGAGAGATACGATCATGAGTAAGTTTTACGTAGGTTCTGAAATCGGTCAATTACGTCGCGTTCTTGTTCACCGTCCTAGACGCGCTCTCACTCATTTAACACCTTCTAACTGTCATGACCTACTGTTTGACGATGTACTCGCAGTAGAGCGTGCAGGTAAAGAGCACGATGTGTTTACTCAAACGCTACGCGACCAAGGTGTAGAGGTTTTACTGCTGACTGACCTTCTTGCTGACACACTTGCAGTGCCAGAAGCGAAAGACTGGCTACTAAGCCGTCAGGTGTCTGATTACCGTCTAGGTAAAACATTTGCTAACGACGTGCGCTGCTACCTAGGTGACCTTCCAAACCTTGAGCTAGCGAAGATCCTAACCGGTGGTCTGTCTTACGCAGAGATGCCAATGAAGTCTTCTTCTATGTTGCAAGGTCTTCACGCTCCAACAGACTTCATCATCGAGCCATTACCAAACCACCTATTCACTCGTGACACTTCATGCTGGGTATACGGTGGCGTATCTATCAACCCTATGGCGAAACCCGCTCGTCAACGTGAAACCAACCATGTTCGCGCTATCTACCGTTGGCACCCAACTTTCGCAGGCCAAGACTTCATCAAATACTTTGGCGATGACGAAAACATCAACTACGACAACTCAACCATCGAAGGCGGTGACGTATTGGTCATCGGTCGCGGCACAGTACTTATCGGCATGTCTGAGCGTACAACCGCACAAGGTGTTGAGCACTTAGCATCTGGCCTATTCAAACATGGTCAAGCGAAGCAAATCATTGCAATGGAGCTACCAAAACACCGCTCTTGCATGCACCTAGATACTGTAATGACGCACATGAACGAAGACACCTTCTCTGTCTACCCAGAAGTGGTGCGTAAAGACGTTAAATGCTGGAGCCTAACTGGTGATGAGTCTGGCGCAGTCAACGTCAAAGAAGAAGGCTACTTCGTAACTGCGATTGAGAAAGCTCTTGGCGTAGACAAGCTAAATCTTATCACAACCGGTGGTGACAACTTCCACGCAGAACGTGAGCAGTGGAATGACGCGAACAACGTTCTTACTGTGAAACCAGGCGTAGTTATCGGCTACGAAGGCAACACTTACACCAATGAGAAATACGACAAAGCAGGCATCACAGTACTCCCTATCCCAGGTGATGAGCTAGGTCGTGGTCGCGGCGGCGCTCGCTGCATGAGCTGCCCAATCGAACGTGACGGCATTTAAGTAATCAGTTGATTTGGCAGGAGGGATATTTCTCCTGCCCCCTGCAAAGAGATAACAGCAATGACTAAACAAACTGTAGTTGTAGCACTAGGTGGTAATGCGCTTCTTCGTCGCGGTGAGCCGTTGGAAGCAGATGTGCAACGCCACAATATTGAAATCGCGGTAAAAACCATTTCTGAGATCGCTCAAGAGTACAACGTAGTACTTGTGCACGGAAATGGCCCACAAGTTGGCTTACTAGCCCTACAAGGTTTGGAATACAAAAAAGTGGCGCCTTACCCACTCGACGTATTGGGCAGTGAGACTCAAGGCATGATCGGCTACATGCTGATGCAAGAATTCAAAAACCAAATGCCAACCGTCAACGCAACTTGCATGTTGACCCAAATGACCGTCGATCCAAAAGATCCTGCGTTCGCTGACCCAACGAAGCCAATTGGCCCAATTTACGAAGAAGCGGAAGCGCGTGAACTGGCTGAGAAGTACCGTTGGACAATCAAGCCAGACGGCCAGCACTTTCGCCGCGTAGTACCAAGCCCACAACCAACTGGCATCATCGAGCATGAAGCGATCACTGCGCTTATCGAACAAGGTCACTTAGTGATTTGTACTGGCGGTGGCGGCATTCCGGTGAAACGTGAAAACGGCAAGTTAGTCGGTGTGGAAGCGGTTATCGACAAAGATATGTCAGCTGCATTCCTAGCCAAACAGTTAGATGCAGATGCACTGCTTATCCTGACCGATGCCGACGCAGTTTACCTAGATTGGGGCAAACCAACTCAACATGCACTGCGCAGCACGACTCCAAGCGAACTGGCGAAATACCAATTTGATGCCGGCTCTATGGGGCCAAAAATCGAAGCGTCGTGCGAGTTCATTAAGCAAGGCGGCAAAGTGGTTGGCATAGGCTCACTGCAAGATGGTCTGCAAATTCTTCAAGGCACAGCCGGCACTAACATCACTAAAGGCTAGGCCCTAAATAAACATTAGCTATTTAAAACCAATTACCTTGTGCGCTTTCTTACCTCTTTCCCTGCAACCAGGAGAGCGCATACAAAACAAAGAAGGAAAACATCATGGCTTTTAACCTACGTAACCGTAACTTCCTAAAACTATTAGACTTTACTCCACGTGAAATCCAACACTTCTTGGATCTTTCTGCGGAACTGAAAAAAGCAAAATACAACGGCTATGAGCAACCTCGTCTAAAAGGTAAAAACATTGCGTTAATCTTCGAAAAAACGTCGACTCGTACACGTTGTGCATTTGAAGTTGCAGCTTTTGACCAAGGCGCTCAAGTTTCTTACTTAGGCCCATCTGGCTCTCAAATCGGTCATAAAGAGTCAATGAAAGATACCGCTCGCGTGCTTGGTCGCATGTACGACGGCATCGAGTACCGTGGCTTCGGTCAAGAGATCGTTGAAGAGCTAGGCGCATATGCTGGCGTACCAGTATGGAACGGCCTAACAGACGAATTCCACCCAACTCAAATCCTAGCTGACTTCCTAACTATGATGGAACACGGCCGCGGCAAACAACTACACGAAATGAAGTTTGCTTACCTAGGTGATGCACGCAACAACATGGGTAACTCGCTAATGGTTGGCGCAGCGAAAATGGGCATGGACATCCGTCTAGTGGCACCTAAAGCGTTCTGGCCAGAAGAAGAGCTAGTCGCAACATGTCGTGAAATCGCTGAAGAAACAGGTGCGAAAATCACCCTAACTGAAGACGTACAAGAAGGCGTTCAAGGTTGTGATTACCTATACACTGACGTTTGGGTATCTATGGGTGAAGCGAAAGAAGCTTGGGCTGAGCGCATCAACCTAATGATGCCTTACCAAGTGAACATGGAAATGCTAAAAGCAACGGGCAACCCACATGTGAAGTTCATGCACTGCCTACCAGCGTTCCACGGTGAAGATACGACGGTAGGTAAACAGCTAGCGGCTGAGTACCCACAACTGAAAGACGGCGTGGAAGTAACCGATGAAGTGGTTGAGTCTAAACACTCTATCGTCTTCGATGAAGCTGAAAACCGCATGCACACAATTAAAGCGGTAATGGTTGCGACACTAGGTGATTAATCACCATTAGTCGCAGTTAATACTCAAAATAGTTGGAGCTGTAGCAAGGCAACAAGTGAATGAGTCTTCCTGAGTTTAGTCCGCTAAATGATTGAAGCGAATGAATGCAGTTAACGCCGCTACAGTTTCAAATATGAAGAGTATTCTGCAGGGAAATGCGGGTGGCATGAAGACTCTTCTCAATTATGTCTGAATAAAGCCCGCATTTTTTTTCATCGACGATTTAATGATTGATACACAAAAATGCCCTCAAGCAAGTTCAGCCAAAGGTTGGATAAAAGTAGCGAAAGGAAGCGAAATTCGCATAAAAATCCAATTTATGGATACTTTTCGCAAACGCTTGCGCGGCGTTTTTTTGTGCGTATAATCCTCCGCAATTTGTCTTAGGAGAGAACAATGAAACCGTTTACTACTGCTCATTGCTGTATTAAAAAGCGCCCTCAACTGGGATCGCTATCTGTTTCATTTTCTCCATTGATTCTATTTTAAAGCCTCCTATTTCAGGGGGCTTTTTTTTGTCTATAAATCACGACTAGGAAGCATTGCTATGGCGCATTCGTTATTTAATAAGCACATCATTTCCATCCCTGAGCTCAGCCGTGAAGAGCTAGAGCTTATCGTCGATACGGCGGCAAGATTAAAAGCTGAGCCTAATCCAGAACTGTTGAAAAACAAAGTGGTCGCAAGCTGCTTCTTTGAGCCATCAACTCGTACTCGCCTTTCATTTGAAACGGCCGTTGAGCGTTTAGGTGGCAGCGTGATTGGTTTTGATAACGGTGGTAACACATCACTGGCGAAAAAAGGCGAAACCTTGGCTGATTCGGTACAAGTTATCGCTTCGTATGTTGATGCATTTGTTATGCGTCATCCACAAGAAGGCGCTGCACGTCTGGCTTCGGAATTTTCTAACGGTGTCCCTATCATCAACGGTGGCGACGGCGCGAACCAACATCCAACACAAACACTACTCGACCTATTCTCAATCTACGAAACTCAAGGTACGTTGGACAACCTCAACGTCGCATTCGTCGGTGACTTAAAATACGGCCGTACTGTTCACTCTCTAACTCAAGCATTAGCCAAGTTCGATAACGTTCGCTTCTTCTTTATCGCACCAGACGCACTGGCGATGCCAGATTACATTTGTGAAGAACTTGAAGAGTCAGGCATTGCATTCAGCATGCACAACAACATTGAAGAAGTGGTGCCAGAGTTGGATGTACTTTACATGACGCGTGTACAGAAAGAGCGTTTTGACGAGTCGGAATACGCGCACATGAAATCGGCTTTCATCCTAACAGCAGCAACCTTAACAGAAGCGCGCGACAACCTTAAAGTACTCCACCCTCTACCTCGTGTGGATGAAATCACGGTCGATGTCGACAAAACCAAACACGCTTACTACTTCGAACAAGCTGAAAATGGCGTATACGCACGTGAAGCTTTGTTGGCCCTTGTTCTTAACGACACCCTTTAATAGCAGGAGAGATATCATGGTGAAAGAAACTCAACTTCAGGTAGAAGCGATTCGTAACGGCTCTGTTATTGACCATATCCCTGCCCATATTGGTATTAAAGTGCTTAAGTTGTTTAAGATGCACAAGACCAACGAGCGCATCACGATTGGCTTGAACCTACCATCGTCAGCACTAGGCGCGAAAGATCTGATTAAGATTGAGAACATCTACCTGACTAAAGAACAGGCCAATCAGTTAGCTCTTTACGCACCGAAAGCAACGGTAAACCAGATTGAAGAGTACAGGGTAGTGAATAAACTCAACTTGGCACTTCCTGACAGTATTGAAAGTGTTTTTGAATGCCCGAACAGCAACTGTATTTCACATGGAGAACCAGTAGAAAGTCGCTTTAAGGTGCAAGAAAAACATGACAATGTGCAGCTAAAATGTCACTACTGTGAAAAAGTATTCTCTCGTGAAATCATGACAGAAGCTCGCTAACACCACCCCATCTAGGTTGCGACACCTTACAATAAAATGATGCGGATATTTATGCCACCCTCGGAATAAATATCCGCAAACAGACAGAATTCACTCCTAATTACAGTTACTTGAATAGTTTTTTATTTGGCGATCCCATTCACAAAGCCACATATACTTTGGTGGTAGACTGATAATCAAAATTAAGTCACCAAAGAGTGGCCGCTCAATAATGGATTGCACTTACATGGATCTGAGTGCCCAATAGCCACATGGACGATTGATTATTACGTCATGTTTTAAGGAGTTCTCATGAGTGAAACTCTAAACCCTAGTGTCATTGATTACAGCCAAGATAAAACGCTAACCGCTGCCTGCAAACGTCTATTGCAACAACAGAGTTTCACAACCCAAAATGAGTTGCGAGAAGCACTGGTCAATATTGGTTTTCATGGCATTAGCCAATCCACGGTATCAAGACTCCTGTCTCAGCTCGGAGTTGTGAAAGTACAAAATGCCTGCGGCAAAAAGGTCTACTGCATTACGGTAGAAACAGCCCCTGTGCGAGTCGAATCCTCGATTTCTTCTCAAATTGAGTTTATTACTCATAATCAAGCTATGGTGGTCGTTAAGACCCATCCAGGCAGTGCCCAGCTTGTTGCACGTTTAGTGGATATTGACCCTCACACCGAGATCTTAGGCACTGTTGGTGGTAACGATACTGTGCTAGTTATTCCTAAAGACACCGACCATATCGATGCCTGTGAGCGCGTGGTTCGAGCACGACTCGGCGTAGCTTAATCCTGTATTGCGGCTGTCACTCACACGCAGCCGCCTTTAGAGCAACCTCTCGAACTGTAGAATAATTTTCTTAAGGTGAAACTTATTCCCCCTATCCTCTGTCTGATTGAGTTAAAATGTTGAAAATTTAACTCAAGTGACTCTTTTATGCGCTTCGTCTTATCTCTAATCTTGTTGTCTCTTTCTGTTATTTCCGCACCCGCTATGGCGCTGTTTGGCAATTCAAATTCGACACCAAGCTTTGGTAATAACAACAGTACCTTTGTCCCTGTTGACGAAGCTTTTCCGTTTAATGCCTTTCAGCAAGGCAACCATGTTCTGATTGATTGGCAAGTAAAAGACGATTACTACCTTTACCAACATAGTATTTCCGTCAGTGGCGAGAACGTCACAATAGGTGATGTAGAAATGCGTGATGGCGAACCACACAATGATGAGTTCTTTGGTGAGGTCAACATCTACACCACACCACTATTTGTTGACGTCCCACTGGGCAACTATCAAGAAGGTGCGCGCCTGATAATTCAGTATCAAGGCTGTGCCAAAGCAGGCTTCTGTTACCCGCCAGAGACACGAGTTGTCGACCTGACCCGCTTTGACGATCAAAAATCAAGTGCAGTAACACCCGTTGAAACAACTACTGCGACTAAAACAACCTCCACTCAACAGAGCACTTCATCACCGGTATCAAGTGAATCAAACCTAGCCTCAAAGCTGGGTGACAACTGGTGGACACCACTGCTGTTTTTGGCTTTAGGTGTCGGCCTAGCTTTTACACCATGTGTGCTACCTATGTACCCAATCTTAACCAGTATCGTATTGGGCAGCGGTAAGCTCAGCCATACTCGCGCATTGGGGCTAGCCTTTATTTATGTCCAAGGTATGGCGCTCACCTATACCCTACTTGGGCTGGTGGTGGCGTCTGCAGGTATGCAGTTCCAAGCAGCCATGCAGCACCCGTACGTTCTGATCGGTCTTAGTGTTCTGTTTGTTGCGTTGGCACTTTCGATGTTTGGCTTGTATACCATTCAACTGCCAAGCAGTGCACAGACTTGGTTAAACAATCTAAGTAATAAGCAGAAAGGCGGCAGCTCACTGGGCGTGTTTGCTATGGGTGCGATTTCCGGTCTGGTTTGCTCACCATGTACCACCGCGCCGCTATCGGGAGCGCTACTTTATGTCGCTCAAAGTGGCGATCTTTTGACTGGTGGTATTGCTCTGTATGCCTTAGCTATTGGCATGGGTATCCCATTGATGCTAGTAGCGGTATTTGGCAATAAATTACTGCCAAAAGCGGGCAACTGGATGGATCGCGTGAAAACACTGTTCGGCTTTATCTTGCTTGCAGCGCCTATTTTCTTACTAGAGCGTATCTTGCCTGAACTATGGGCAACCGCGCTGTGGTCGGGGCTTGGCATTGCAGCCTTTGGGTGGCTATATCATGTTAAAAACTCACTGCCGTTTGGTGGTTGGAAGCAGAGCGTAGTCGGCATTATTGCTGTGCTTGGTTTATTTGCTTCGGCTCAACCAGCGCTGAATTACTACTTTAGCAACAATGTGGTAGAGCAAAAAAGTCAGATTGAATTTATCCAAATCAGCAATATTGAAGAATTAAACCAGCAGTTAGCAAGTGCAAAACTGGCTGGTAAGCCAGTGATGCTCGATTTCTACGCCGACTGGTGTGTAGCTTGTAAAGAGTTCGAGAAGTACACCTTCCACCAGCCAGCTGTAGAAGCCAAATTGAAAAACTTCGTTTTGCTTCAAGCAGATGTCACGCGTAACCAACCGCAAGATATTGAACTACTCAAAGAAATGCGCGTGCTGGGATTACCGACTATTGAATTTTGGAACGCCAATGGCGAGCCAATTTCAAACGCTCGCATTACTGGCTTTATGAATGAAGAGACTTTCCTCAAGCATTTGGGCAGCCATAACTTTTAAGCAATTCAAACAACGCCAGCTTATTTGCTGGCGTTGCTTTCCCCTTCTCCCAATCACACTCAACCTTCGCTGTCCGACATATATATGCAATTTTGCTAATAAAACCCGATACAGTTCAGACTTTTAGCGGATAAATATTGTCCACAATCGCAAAGATGACAATAATTCTATTAACTAAACAGTCATAAGTAGTTAACGTCATGGATTCGACTTACACCATTATCATTGCAGATGATCACCCGCTATTTCGTAATGCACTCTTCCAATCGGTGCACATGGCAGTGAGTGGTGCCAACCTACTCGAAGCAGACTCTTTAGAGGCCCTGCTTTCACTACTTAAAAAAGAAGAGGAACCTGATCTATTGCTACTTGATCTGAAGATGCCAGGCGCCAACGGTATGTCTGGCCTAATCCAACTGCGTGCTGAATACCCAGACTTACCCATTGTTGTCGTTTCAGCGAGTGAAGAATCAGCGGTAGTCACTCAGGTTAAAAGTCATGGTGCATTTGGCTTTATTCCTAAATCTAGCGATATGCGTGAGCTAGTCAGCGCACTCAACCAAGTCCTCAATGGCGAACCGTTTTTTCCTGAAGGCTCAATCACCAACAATGCAGCATGCAATGACTTAGCTGAAAAAATAGCAACCTTGACTCCTCAACAGTACAAAGTTCTTGGAATGCTATCTGATGGACTACTTAACAAGCAGATTGCGTATGAGTTAAATGTATCTGAAGCGACCATAAAAGCCCATATGACGGCGATTTTCAGAAAATTAGGCGTAAAAAACAGAACTCAAGCGGTAATATTGTTGCAACAGCTAGAATCTGAAGTCTAAGTTACTAAATTTTACATTATTACTCTCAGAAATCTGTTAGGATGAGGACATCAGGCGACAATCTGATTTACCCCTCTGTTCATCAACTCTGGGAGTACTTCTCTTGTTAAGCATTTTAATTACACAGTTCGTAGTTCTTTGGGCGGTTATCGATCCAATTGGATCTGTTCCCGTCTACCTTTCCCAAACTCAACATTTGTCAGCTAAACAGCGCCGACTAGTCGCATTAAAAGCCGTAGCTATCGCTACTGGTGTTTTGCTGTTTTTCTTACTCGTAGGACAACTGTTACTCGAAGCGATGCAAATTCCCTTGCCAGCTTTTCAGGCCGCGGGTGGTTTAGTTCTATTACTGTTCGCCCTTACGATGATTTTTGGTGAATCTAAACCTGAGCAAGAGACCAAACTGTCTAAAGAAGTCAGCCACTCAGATTTAGCAGACTTAGCCGTCTACCCATTAGCGATTCCATCGATTGCCTCTCCTGGCGCGATGATGGCCATTGTTATGCTGACCGATAACCACCGTTTTTCATTGGTCGATCAAAGCATCACTGCTGGCGTCATGGTGTCTGTATTGTTGATTACGCTGCTCCTCCTTCTCGGTGCTACCCATATTCAAAAATGGATTGGTAATGTCGGCGCAGCGATTATCAGCCGCGTAATGGGCCTAATTTTGGCGGCTGTCGCCGTCAATAACCTGCTGATGGGGATCAAAGATTTCTACTTAGCCTAATAAAAATTGAAAGATTTAAAGATGAAACGTTAGACTTTAGGCTAATTTAACACAGCATTAACATCACAAGAATCAATAAGTCATCTACTAAGCGCCCGTTATATGGGCGCTTTTTGTTTTTCCCGTCGCGACTAAAGTTGAAAAGAGTTCTTGCCACCCCCTTGCTAATGTAGATGGTGAAACATTTTTTTAACAACCCAAAACCAATCGTAAGGAGGCGGCAATGGCGTTTGAAAGTCAGGATAAAGCCAAAGCCTATTGGGATAAGAACGTAAAACTAATGATCTCGTTAATGATTATCTGGTTCGTCGTTTCTTTCGGCTGCGGCATCTTATTTGTCGATCAACTCAATCAATTTCAACTAGGTGGTTACAAGCTAGGTTTCTGGTTTGCTCAACAGGGCTCAATCTATGCCTTCCTAGGTATTATTTTCTACTACGCGTGGAAAATGCGCCAAATCGACCGTGAATTCGGCGTAGATGAGTAAGGAGTAACTCAGATGGATTTGAAAACTATCACTTACCTCGTTGTTGGTGCGACCTTTATCCTTTACATCGGTATTGCGATTTGGGCTCGTGCTGGATCAACTAAAGAGTTCTATGTTGCAGGCGGTGGTGTAAACCCAATCGCAAACGGTATGGCAACAGCAGCAGACTGGATGTCAGCAGCATCATTTATCTCTATGGCTGGTCTTATCGCCTTCATGGGTTACGGCGGCAGCGTATTCCTAATGGGTTGGACTGGCGGTTACGTACTTCTAGCACTACTACTTGCACCTTACCTACGTAAGTTCGGCAAGTTCACTGTACCAGAGTTCGTAGGTGAACGTTTCTACTCAAACGCAGCACGTATCGTAGCGGTTGTTTGTCTAATCATCGCATCAGTAACTTACGTTATCGGTCAGATGAAAGGTGTTGGTGTTGCGTTCGGTCGTTTTCTAGAAGTTGATTACTCTACAGGCCTACTGATCGGTATGTGTATCGTATTTATGTACGCGGTTATGGGCGGCATGAAAGGCATCACGTACACGCAGATTGCTCAATATTGCGTACTCATTTTAGCTTACACTATCCCTGCAATCTTTATCTCTCTGCAACTAACAGGTCACCCTCTACCTCAGATTGGTCTTGGGAGTACCATCCAAGGCACCGATGTCTATCTGCTTGATAGGCTCGACCAAGTGGTCACCGAACTCGGCTTTAGTGAATACACCACCCAAGTCCGTGGCGATACGTTAAACATGTTCGTTTACACAATGTCACTCATGATTGGTACTGCGGGTCTACCACACGTAATCATCCGTTTCTTCACTGTACCTAAGGTTCGTGACGCACGCACATCAGCGGGTTGGGCTCTAGTGTTCATCGCGATTCTATACACAACTGCACCTGCAGTATCAGCAATGGCACGTCTAAACCTCATGGACACGGTTAACCCTGCTCCAGGTCAGCACCTAGCTTACGATGAGCGTCCTGATTGGTTCAAGAACTGGGAGAAAACAGGTCTACTAGGCTTTGATGATAAGAACGGCGATGGCGTAATCCAATACACATCTAGCGCTGCAACCAACGAGTTGAAAGTTGACCGTGACATCATGGTACTGGCTAACCCTGAGATTGCGAAACTACCTAACTGGGTTATCGCACTTGTGGCAGCAGGTGGTCTAGCGGCCGCACTATCAACCGCGGCAGGTCTATTGTTGGCTATCTCGTCCGCGATATCCCATGACTTAATCAAAGGCGTCATCAATCCGAATATATCCGAGAAGAAAGAACTTCTCGCCAGTCGAATATCCATGGCGGTGGCGATTGCGGTGGCAGGTTATCTTGGGCTCAACCCGCCAGGCTTTGCAGCCGGTACGGTAGCACTGGCCTTTGGTCTCGCCGCATCCTCCATCTTCCCTGCGTTGATGATGGGTATCTTCAGCAAAGGTATCAACAAGGAAGGCGCAATCGCCGGTATGATTGCAGGTATCAGTATCACGCTATTCTACGTATTCCAACACAAAGGCATCCTATTTGTTGCTGACTGGAAATACCTAGAAAGCTGGGGTAGCAACTGGTTCCTAGGCATTGAGCCAAACGCATTCGGTGCAATTGGTGCGGTATTTAACTTCGCAGTCGCGTTCGCTGTATCGAAAGTAACAGCTGAAACTCCACAAGAAGTTAAAGACTTGGTTGAACACGTACGTGTACCAGCAGGCGCTGGCGGTGCAGTAGACCACTAAAATTATACCTAAACCACAAAAGCCCCGATTGGGGCTTTTTTATTCGCTTAACTTATTCTAATAATTAGAAATTCCCTGAACCGTAGCAAGGAAGCATACGAATGCCATTGATTATATGTTCAGGGGTTACGCAGAAAAAATCGCTTAGAACAAGGCAAAGATTTTGAAGCTAGTTGCTCTACCTTCAAAATCTTTAACGAAGTTATCAGCGATTTTAGCCAGTAAAAATGAACAGATAATTGATGGAATTAGTATTTTATGTTCAAAAACAAGCACTTTCTTATTGCCTTATTAATCGCCCCGATTCTTTCTCTGATTGCCTATTTTGGTACTGATATGGCGCTGAGTGAAAAACCTCATGCGGCTAAAGAAGGAGAAACCTATAAGTTGGCTGCTAAATCAAACTGCCGCTATACCAGTGGTTTGTGCGATATGACAAATGGTGACTTTAAAGTGCAGTTCCGCTCAGAAAAGCTCACCGCGCAAGGGCTAGATTTATCTCTAAAAGCTGCCTTCCCTCTTGAAGGCGTCAAACTATCATTGGTCGATAGCCAAGATCAGAGTGCACAACCTATCGATATGGCGTCGACTGATAGTACTGGTCAGCACTGGGCGGTTTCGTTACCAAAGCCGAACTCCGCAGAGAGCTGGCTACGAGTGGCCATTCAAGCTGAAGGCACACTGTACTACGGTGAAACCCAAACCGCTTTCGTCAAGTATGAAACGCTGTTTACAGAATAACGAAGAATCAGCGACTTAATAAAACTGAAATAGTCCTGCCGTAGATTTACGCAAACTCTATGAAAAGGACTACTTCAATGAAAAAGCTACTACTCTCTTTACTTATTGCCTCTTCGCCAGCAATAGCTGCAGATAACCACACCATTACCCAAACAGATACTTACACTCTGACTTCAAACGTTGATCTAATGGGTATTCCAGCCATTAATGCAGAGGGCACGATCAATGCCATCATCGAGATCCCTACTGGAACCAACCAGAAATGGGAAGTCAACAAGGAAGACACATCTCAAGTCATATGGGAATTTAAAAAGGGCAAACCACGTGTCGTGAATTACCTCGGTTACCCAGGCAATTACGGTGCAATTCCAAGCACGGCGCTTCCCAAAGAGCTTGGCGGCGACGGTGACCCACTTGATGTCATCGTATTAGGCCACTCTTTACCACGTGGCTCAGTTGCCGAGGTTCGATTAATTGGCGTACTTAAGATGCTGGATGATGGCGAACAAGACGACAAGCTACTTGCTGTCATGACTGAAGGCTCTCCATTGTCTGACATTAAATCCGTTTCTCAATTGGATAACGAGTTTAACGGCGCATCTAAAATCGTCGGTACTTGGTTTAGTAACTACAAGGGCAAAGACGGCGGTATGGTTCTGCAGGGGATAGAAGAAGCTAGCGTAGCCAATGAAGTGCTGAACCAAGCAGTAAAGAATTATAAAGGCTAGCTTTAAGTCTCAAGCTAAAATGCCCACCAAATGGTGGGCATTTTTCATAAAGTCATAGTTTCTAGCAGCAGAGCATTCTCAAACCTAGCAACTAGATTCTCCCGCTTAGACCCGATTCAACACCGCTCTCAATTTCAGCGGTTTAACAGGCTTAGGAATAAAGCTAAAGCCATTCGACTTAATACCATCCAACATATCTTCTGTGCGGTCAGCACTGATGATCACCCCTTCAAAGCTATCACCTAAACGCAAGCGACATTGCTGCAACACTTCCAACCCGGTACGACCGTTATCAAGTCGGTAATCAGACAAAATCACATCGGGTACCCATGTTTCCTCAATGGCCTGAAGTGAATGGACTAAATCGACAGCAGTTCGAACATCACATCCCCAACGCCCGAGCAGGTTCTCCATCCCGACCAAAATATCGGCTTCATTGTCCACACACAACACTTTAAGGTGGCTAAGATCGGACACTGCGCTGGCTGACGTCGCTTTCACCGGAGCAACAGCCTGTTCACTGCGCGCCAAAGTGATCGAAAAGACACTGCCTTTACCCGGCCAAGAACACATAGTGATTTGATGATCAAGTACATGAGCAATCCCTTTGGAAATCGCCAAGCCTAAACCTAACCCCTGATCGGAGCGAACTTGTGTCCCACGCTTAAACTCTTCAAAGATTTCTTGCTGCTTATCTTCGTCAATCCCCATCCCGTTATCCCACACATCGATACGAGCTTGATTACCGACACGTCTAACACCAAGCACCACTTTCCCCTTCGGGCTATAGCGAAACGCGTTGGTTAAGAAGTTTTGCACCACGCGTCGAAGCAATTTCGGGTCGGACTGAACCAACAACTGACTTGGCACCATCTTAAACTCAATACCTTGCTGCTTAGCAAGGGCACTAAATTCAGCATTGAGGTTGGCGAGCACGTCATTAATCGCAAAGCCATGCACGTTAATGTCTAACTTGCCCGACTCTAAACGCGAGATATCAAGCAAATCACCAATCAAATCTTCCGCTGCGCCAAGTGCACTCTCTATATGATGAGAAAGCTGCTTTGTTTCCGCATCCTTAGCGACTTCCGACAATGAAGAAGCAAACAGACGCGCGGCATTGAGTGGTTGCATCAAATCATGACTAACAGCGGCTAAAAAACGAGACTTTGATTGAGACTCTAACTCTGAACGTTGCGTCGCAGCAACGAGCTGCTTATTGAGGTTTTCCAATTCTTGAGTCCGCTTGTGTACACGCTCCTCCAAGGATTCGTTGGCTTCTTTTAGAGCCTGCTCGGCATCTCTAAATACGGTGATATCGGTAAAGCTCATTACGAACCCACCACCAGGCATCGGATTACCTTGCACTTCAATCACTCGCCCATCAGGACGCACACGCGATGATGTATGACGAGTACCTTGCTCTAAGTGGAATACACGGCGGCGAACATGTTGTTCAGGATCGCCCGGGCCACATAACCCTTGCTCGGCATTGTGACGAATCACATCAGCAATCGGCCGCCCAACTTGAATTAATCCGGCAGGAAAGGTGAACAGTTCTAAATAACGCTGGTTCCAAGCCACCAGCCTGAGCTGTTTATCAACCACAGCAATGCCCTGACCGATATGTTCAATTGCCCCCTGCAACAGACCGCGACTAAAGTCATACAGCTCTGACGCTTCATCAACAATGGTCGCAACCTCTTCCAGTTGCATGTTGCGCCCTTGCAGTGCAGAAGTTAGTACTAACTTTGCTGATGAGGCACCAAACACACCGGCTAGTACACGCTCTGTATGTCGTATCAGTGTCGAAGGGGCTTGTTGATTAGGTAGCATAGTCTCACGTTGCTGCTGCCAATACTGCCTGAATGCATTACGCACCCTTTGTCGGCCAACAAAACGTGAAGCGAGCATTTCTAGTTCGCCAACCGTAACTCGACTCTGATAGAGGCTCATATTTTCGCTTTCTGGCAATGGCGTACCAACAAACGATGCCGACTGTAAGCGCTCACTTAAACTTGCCCGGGTAAAAAGTGAAATCACCACATAACAAAGGGTATTAAGCGTAACGCTGAGTACGATACCCCAATCAGAATTTTTCACATCCCAGTTTTGCAGCAGCTCTGGCGGAGTAATCAGCCAGAGTAAGAAGTTATTCTCAGCCGACCCCGCTAGCATATCGGTCTGGCTCATCAAGGTAATCAGCCATAAGGTAAAGCCAACCGCTAAACCAACATAGACCCCCTTTCGGTTCCCCTGACGCCAGTACATGCCACCTATCAACGCCGGAGCAAACTGAGTAATCGCAGCAAAGGAGAGGAAACCAATCGCAGATAAAGAATGAATGCTGCCAAACGCTTGATAGAAGCCCCACGCCCCCAACAGCAAAAGTAAAATTAGCCCGCGGCGAATGACCAGTAGCAACCCAGAAAAGTGACGATGAGTGCGCTGTGATAAACGCATCCGACGTAGCAACAGTGGCATAACCAAATCATTCGAGACCATGATCGCCAAGGCAATGGTCGAGACTATGACCATGCCACTCGCCGCTGACGTGCCACCTAAGAATGCCAATAACGCTACATCTTGCGCACCAACCGCCATCGGCAGGCTAATCACATAGGTATCAGGACTGGCATCGGTCAACAAGCTTTGTCCAACCCAAGCGATCGGCAAGACAAAGATCCCCATTAAAATCAGGTAGACAGGAAATAGCCAACGCGCGGTATGCAGGTCTTGAGCTCGCTCGTTTTCCACCACCATAGTATGGAACTGACGTGGTAAACAGACAATCGCCAGCATGGTTAATACGGTATGAATCAGCAGGGTTGGCACATTAGGTGACTGGTAGGTTTGGCTAGCAATCTCAGCCAGTTCAACATCACTACGGTTAAGGGCAAGGAAAAGAATAAAGCATCCGACCGCCAGGAACGCCACCAGCTTAACAATCGACTCAAACGCGATCGCCATCATCATGCCACGATGATGCTCAGTATTATCGATATGACGAGTACCAAACAGCATGGTAAAAATCGCCAGTGCGGCAACGACAAACCAAGAGACATCAAAACTTGAACCCTCTAGATGGACAGGCAATTGAGGGGCAATAATCTCTAGCCCCATCGTGATACCACGTAGCTGCAACGCGATATAAGGTAATATGCCAGCCACGGCAATCAAGGTGACCACCACAGCTAGCCCTTGCGACTTGCCGTATCTCGCCGCAATAAAGTCGGCGATAGAAGTAATGTGCTCTCGTTTGGCGGTAATGATCAACCGCGCTAAGATTCGCCAACCAAAGGTAAACACTAAAATGGGTGCAAGATAGATAGGTAAAAACGACCAAGGATTATTACTCGCCTGCCCAACCGTGCCGTAGAAAGTCCACGAGGTACAGTAGACAGCAATCGACAAACTGTAGACCCAAGGACGCCACTTAGCGAGCCAAGTCTGGCGTTTGTCGCCATACCAAGCAATGAGAAACAGCAGCCCGAGATAGAGCAGTGAAACCGTAATCACTAACCAGCCTTGCATCCGATATCCTTATCTTGTGCGCATTTTTAACTACAAATAAAAAACCTCTCCAACTTGGAGAGGTTTCATTTAACTAAGGATAACCAGTGAACTCAATCAGATAGACCTAATTCTGTGGTTTGTGCTCTGCTTTCACTGGCTGCGTTGCATTGGCTTGTTGTGGGTCGAGTTTAATAAACAGCGCCAAGACACCCATTGCGGCCATCCCCCAGAATACGTTAGCGCCCCAATGCTCATAACCCCAGCCACTAAGTGTCGTCATTAGCGCAATAAAGGCGCCAAGTGGAATCGCGTTGTACAGTGCCTGTAGCGCGACCATCTTACGCTGCTCACAGTGTTGGATATATTGAATCGCCGCGATATGGGCCATCGCGAAGGTCACGCCATGTAAAAGTTGGATCAGTACTAACGCCACCAAAGCGGTCGTTGATGCGGTTAATCCCCAACGAGCAACTACGCCCAGTGCAGCAACAACAAACAGTGCTCTTAAGCTCCAACCGGCGAACAGACGCTTACTGAGCGCAAATACCGCTACTTCAGCAACTACACCTAAGCTCCATAAGTAGCCGATAATATCTTCTGAGTAGCCCGCCCCTTTCCAATAAATCGAGCTAAAACTGTAATAGGCGGCGTGACTGCCCTGAATTAACGCCACCAAAGCAAGAAACTTAATCACTGGCACTTCGCGTAATAACTCAGACAATTTTGGACGCTGGGCATCAACTTCTTCAGTCGTGACTGGCATCGGATCAATGTTGCGCATACTCAGTACTAGCGCAGCTAACACACCCGCCAACGCAGTGTAAAGAATCATATTAGTGCCAAACTTCGCCACTAAGAAGCCAACCACTGTCGAGCCAGCAATAAAGGCAATCGATCCCCATAGTCGGGTACGGCCGTAATCAAGCATTTTTAGTCGTGAGTAGTAATTCGCCATCGCATCAGATATTGGCACGACAGGACCACAACAGAGGTTAAACAGCACCGTCGCCAATACCATCAACCAAAAGCTTCCACCAGCAAAGAAGTGGAAACCAACAAACAACAATGCCGCGAAGCTTAACCAACGCAGGGCTGGCATAAGGTGTTCGACTTTATGCAAACGAGGCGTTAAAACCATATTGGCCACACAACGCGTCGCAAAGCCGATACCGACTAGCACACCAATGTCGGTTGCAGATACGCCCTGCTCTTCAAACCATAGTGCCCAAAACGGCAAGTAAACACCGTAGGCAAAGAAAAAACCGACAAAATACTGGGAGATCCAGCCATATGGAGATGGGGTGAGCATTGCGACCTCTGAATGCTGAGTGAATAAGAACAGAACGGCGCCATTATCCTTACCTTTACTGTCAATAAAAAGGGAATAATCGTCACAAGTAAGTTTCCCTATTCTCACCATTTGCATCATCGATAATCAATCACGTGTGCTTGTTAGAGCAATAGATTCGACCAAAGTCGTCTGGAAGAAAAATATAAATCACGCACACTTAGCAGATAGAAGATTGCGTGAGTAGGTCAGTATGCCAGACAAATTTAATATGCATTCCCCGCCTTTCGATCGACTTGATGCCCAGCAGCAAAACCGTCTGCGTAGCTCACTCGATGTGGCTTACTTTCGCGCAAGAGAAACCTTACTGCAGGCCGGTGACACTAGCCAGCATCTGCATATTATTATCAAAGGTGCCGTTGAAGAACGCTCTCAAGATGACAGCGAAATCTTCGCCCACTACGCCAATGAAGACCTGTTTGATGTTCGAGCGTTATTTGAAACCTCGGTCAAACATAAGTACATCGCACTCGAAGATACGCTTGCCTATCTGCTGCCTAAATCTGTTTTCATTGAGCTGTACAACGAGAATGGCCAGTTCGCTGCTTACTTTGATACCAACCTTGCTCGTCGCCAAGAGTTGATTGAAGCGGCCCAACAGCAGCAAAACTTGGCTGAGTTTATTTTGACTAAAGTCGATAGTGAGATTTACCACCCGCCGATGGTGCTTTCTTCCGATCAGCCTCTTAATGAAGTCACCCAAACCCTGAAAGACAATGGCATCGATTCAGCACTAGTCCGTCTACATGATACAGATGTGCGATTGATTGATGATTTACACTCACTGCCCTATGGCATTATCACAAGAACCAATATGCTCCATGCGGTGATGCTCGACAATCACCCCCTAGATACCCCCGTTGGCAAAATCGCAACCTTTCCTGTGATTCACGTTGAGGATGGTGAGTTCCTTTTCAACGCCATGATCAAAATGACGCGCCACCGCGTTAAACGTGTCATGGTCGCGGATGGCAAAGACGCGGTCGGCATGCTCGACATGACCCAGATCCTCAGTGCCTTCTCGACCCACTCTCATGTATTAACCCTGAGTATTGCCCGCTCATCGAGTATTGAAGAGCTCGCCTTGGCCTCTAATCGCCAACGTCAGTTAGTCGAGAGCTTGCTCAGCAATGGCATTCGCACGCGCTTTATCATGGAGCTGATTTCAGCAGTCAATGAACAGATTATCGAGAAAGCCTTTGAACTGATTGTTCCCCCCGCCCTTCACGATCACTGTTGTTTGATCGTTTTAGGCTCAGAAGGGCGTGGTGAACAAATCCTTAAAACCGACCAAGATAATGCGCTTATCATCAAAGATGGACTGCAGTGGCATCAGTGCGAGTCCGTAATGGAGACTCTCACCCACACCTTGCAGCAACTCGGCTACCCACTCTGCCCTGGCAACGTGATGGTCAACAATCCTAAATGGGTCAAAACGCAAAGCGAGTGGAAGAGTACGATTAGCCAATGGTCGAGACCAAACTCCGCCCAGCAGGTGATGGATTTGGCGATCTTTACTGACGCTCACGCCGTCGCGGGAAATACCAGTTTATTAGAGCCGATTAGCGAGCATCTTAAGCAAATCATGAAAGGCAACATGCTTGCGTTGCAAGATTTCTCTCGTCCAGCGTTACAATTCTCACTGCCGCTCACTCTGTTTGGCAATGTCAAAAAAGATAAGCAAGGCATCGATGTCAAAAGTGGCGGTATTTTCCCGATCGTTCACGGTATTCGTACCCTTTCGTTGGAATATGGTATCGAAGAGAAGAACACCTTCGAGAGAATAGAGGCTTTGCGTATCAAGCGCATTTTAGAGCCCGATACCGCTGACAACCTCAGTGAAGCCTTGAAACTATTGTTTAAACTACGCCTTCACCAGCAGCTGACTAATCAGCACAGCCACAATCGTATCGACCTCAAACAAATCGATCGAACCGAGCGTGACTTACTCAGACATAGCTTGCATGTAGTGAAAAAGTTTAAGCAGTTCTTAGGCTATCACTATCAAATCAGAGACTAGAGGCAGCGGTATGAACTGGTTTCGACGACGTTATTGGTATTACAAACTGAAAGGCTCGCCCTATCAGTCACTCTTCTCTTCAGTCGCCAAAGGGGAGTATGTCTCTCTTGACTGTGAAACCACCAGTTTAGATCCTAAAAGGGCTGAGCTGGTTACCATCGCTGCCACCAAAATCATTGATAACCGGATTATTACTAGCAAGCCATTTGAAGTGCGTTTACGTGCCCCGCAATCACTCGACTCAGGCTCAGTCAAAATTCATCACATTCGACATCAAGACCTCGTCGATGGTATTGATGAGAAACAAGCGCTTATCCAACTATTAGAGTTCATCGGAAATCGACCACTGGTGGGCTACCACATCCGCTACGACAAGAAAATTCTCGACCTCGCGTGCTGCAAACAACTTGGCTTTCCACTGCCAAATCCACTGATTGAAGTGAGTCAGATCTACCACGACAAGCTGGAAAAGCATTTGCCAAATGCCTATTTCGACCTCAGTTTGGACGCGATCTGTAGACACTTAGATCTGCCATTACAGAACAAACATGACGCTCTGCAAGATGCCATTGCTGCCGCACTTATCTTCGTTCGGCTAACAAAAGGTGATCTACCTAGCCTAAATCTGCCCTACACACGCTAATGTAAGCTTAGATCTAACTCTCAATTTCAAACATAGTTCTTTCATTTTTAAGCAGATTTCTCTCTCTCATCCTAAAGTCTAATTGTCGAATCTTCGCGCGTGATTGAAAGTTAAAGGCACAGGGATTTTACGACGTCAGGGTCAGGTGACCTTATCGTTTTAAACGGACACTTGCTCGATTCGGGTTGAATAGAGCACAAGGAGATAAGCAATGAGTGAAGCCCACATTTATCCGGTAAAAGAGAACATCAAAAAAAATACACACGCGGATAACGATACTTACCAAACCATGTACCAACAGTCTGTAACAGACCCTATTGGTTTCTGGAGTGAACACGGCAAGATTGTCGATTGGATTAAGCCTTTCACTCAAGTTAAGAATACTTCTTTCGATACAGGCCACGTCGATATTCGTTGGTTTGAAGATGGCACGCTCAACGTATCTGCAAACTGTATTGACCGTCACCTAGCCGAGCGCGGTGACGAAGTCGCTATTATTTGGGAAGGCGACGATCCAAATGATGATGCGACACTGACTTTTAAAGAACTGCACAAAGAAGTGTGTGAGTTTTCTAACGCACTAAAAGAGCAAGGCGTGCGCAAAGGCGACGTAGTTTGTTTGTACATGCCAATGGTGACAGAAGCGGCGGTTGCGATGCTGGCTTGTACTCGTATCGGTGCGGTTCACACTGTGGTATTCGGCGGTTTCTCTCCTGAAGCCCTATCTGGCCGTATTATCGATTCAGACGCGAAAGTCGTCATTACTGCTGACGAAGGCGTTCGTGGTGGCCGTGCGGTTCCACTGAAGAAAAACGTTGATGAAGCACTGACCAACCCTGAAGTGAAAACCATCGAGAAAGTGATTGTCATGAAACGCACGGGCGGTGATGTAGATTGGCATGAGCACCGTGACGTTTGGTGGCATGAAGCAACAGCGAACGTTTCTTCAGACTGTCCACCAGAAGAGATGAAAGCAGAAGATCCGTTATTTATCCTTTACACGTCAGGCTCAACAGGCAAACCAAAAGGCGTACTTCACACCACAGGCGGTTACCTCGTTTATGCTGCGATGACGTTTAAATACGTATTCGATTACCAACCAGGAGAAACCTTCTGGTGTACGGCTGATGTGGGTTGGATTACTGGCCACACTTATCTAATCTACGGACCACTGGCAAACGGTGCCAAGACGATTCTATTCGAAGGCGTGCCTAACTACCCAAGCACTAACCGTATGAGCCAAGTGGTCGATAAGCACCAAGTCAACATCCTTTACACAGCGCCAACCGCTATTCGTGCGCTAATGGCGAAAGGCAATGAAGCGGTTGAAGGCACCTCGCGTAGCAGCCTACGTATTATGGGCTCGGTTGGTGAACCAATTAACCCTGAAGCTTGGGAGTGGTACTACAAAACCATCGGTAACGAAAACTCACCGATCGTTGATACATGGTGGCAAACTGAAACTGGCGGTATCTTGATTGCGCCACTTCCAGGTGCGACAGACCTAAAACCAGGTTCAGCAACTCGTCCATTCTTCGGTGTTCAACCTGCTCTAGTTGATAACATGGGTAACATCATTGAGGGCGCGACGGACGGTAACCTTGTCATTCTAGATTCATGGCCAGGTCAGATGCGTACCGTTTACGGTGACCATGAACGTTTCGAACAGACTTACTTCTCTACCTTTAAAGGCATGTACTTCACTAGTGATGGTGCTCGCCGTGATGAAGATGGTTACTACTGGATCACTGGCCGTGTTGATGACGTACTAAACGTATCTGGTCACCGCATGGGTACTGCAGAGATCGAATCGGCACTGGTGGCTCACGATAAGATTGCAGAAGCAGCAATTGTCGGTATTCCACACGATATTAAAGGTCAGGCAATCTACGCTTACATCACGCTAAATGATGGTGAGTACCCAAGTGCTGAACTCCACGCTGAAGTAAAGAACTGGGTACGTAAAGAGATTGGCCCAATCGCGACACCTGACGTACTGCACTGGACAGACTCTCTGCCGAAGACTCGCTCAGGTAAGATCATGCGTCGTATCCTACGTAAGATTGCAACCGGTGATACCAGCAACTTAGGTGATACATCAACGCTAGCGGATCCAAGCGTGGTTGATAAGTTGATTGCGGAAAAAGCTGAACTGGCTTAATCCCTGTTTAAAACAGTCTAATTGAAGCAAAGCCGTCACTCATGTGGCGGCTTTTTTGATTGTTAGAGCACAAAACCGCTCCGTCAAATGGATCGAAAGTGACCAGTTTTGTTACCTTGGTAGCAAAATCGCCCCACTCTTCTGGGTGATTAGACCAGTAAATTGCTGCTAAATGTGCTGAATTAGCTATAATCTGGGTCTATTTCAAAGATCCAGACAAATTTCTTACAAAGAAATCATGCTGAATCCGCGATAATATGGGAATATCTAAGTTCGTCTCATGTATTAGGAAGATAGCGACACAATGACAGCAAAATCACGCATTCTTGTCTTAAACGGTCCAAATCTGAACTTGTTGGGGCTACGTGAACCGGCACATTACGGTTCTCAGACGCTTGCACAAATCATCGATTCACTGGCCAAACAAGCAGAACTTGCAGGTGTAGAACTGGAACATCTACAGTCAAATCGCGAGTACGAACTGATTGAACGAATCCACGCAGCTTATGGCAACGTGGATTTTATCATTATCAACCCAGCAGCTTTCACACACACCAGTGTGGCACTGCGAGACGCCCTACTTGGCGTTGCGATCCCATTTATCGAAGTGCACTTATCTAATGTGCATGCCCGAGAGCCTTTCCGTCATCACTCTTACCTGTCTGATAAAGCAGAAGGGGTGATTTGTGGTTTAGGTGCTCAAGGCTACGAATTCGCTCTGTCTGCAGCAATCAAACAATTGCAGGCAAAGTAACTTAATTACTTTAAAAGTAAACAAACACTCTGCAGCTCTACGGAGCTGTCTTATTCACAAGATAAAAGAGAAAGAAAAAATGGATATCCGTAAAATCAAGAAGCTTATCGAGTTAGTAGAAGAATCTGGCATTGCTGAGCTAGAGATCTCTGAAGGTGAAGAGTCGGTACGCATCAGCCGTAACGGTACAGCGGCACCAGCACCTGTACACTACGCTGCAGCACCTGCGCCTGTAGCAGCACCTGCACCAGCGGCGGCACCTGCTCCAGCAGCAGAAGCGGCAGCACCAGCAGTTCCTGCGGGCCACCAAGTTCTTTCTCCAATGGTAGGTACTTTCTACCGTTCTCCAAGTCCAGACGCGAAATCATTCGTAGAAGTTGGCCAAAGCGTTAGCGCTGGCGACACGCTATGTATCGTTGAAGCAATGAAGATGATGAACCAAATCGAAGCTGACAAGTCTGGCGTAGTAACTGCAATCCTAGTTGAAGACGGCCAACCAGTTGAATTCGACCAACCACTTGTTGTTATCGAATAATAGAGGCTCTCTCTTATGCTAGATAAATTAGTCATCGCGAACCGAGGTGAAATTGCACTTCGTATCCTTCGCGCATGTAAAGAATTAGGCATCAAAACAGTTGCGGTTCACTCAACTGCTGACCGTGACCTAAAACACGTACTGCTTGCAGACGAAGCGATTTGTATCGGCCCTGCTCGTGGTATCGACAGCTACCTAAACATCCCTCGCATTATTTCAGCGGCAGAAGTAACAGGCGCAGTTGCGATTCACCCAGGCTACGGCTTCCTATCTGAGAACGCAGACTTCGCAGAGCAAGTAGAACGCAGCGGCTTTATCTTTGTTGGTCCAAAAGCGGAAACAATCCGCATCATGGGTGACAAGGTTTCTGCTATCACAGCAATGAAAAAAGCAGGCGTACCTTGTGTACCGGGTTCTGATGGTCCTTTGGATGATGACGAAGCGAAAAACAAAGCACACGCGAAACGCATTGGCTACCCAGTAATCATCAAAGCCTCTGGTGGCGGCGGTGGTCGTGGTATGCGTGTTGTTCGTTCTGAGAAAGAGCTAACAGAAGCAATCGCAATGACACGTGCAGAAGCAAAATCGTGCTTCAACAACGATATGGTTTACATGGAGAAATTCCTAGAAAACCCACGTCACGTTGAAGTTCAGGTGATTGCTGATGGCCAAGGCGGTGCAATCCACCTAGGTGAACGTGACTGTTCAATGCAGCGTCGTCACCAGAAAGTGGTTGAAGAAGCACCAGCTCCAGGTATTACTGAAGAGATGCGTAAATACATCGGCGAACGTTGTACTCGTGCATGTCTAGAGATCGGTTACCGCGGCGCAGGTACGTTTGAGTTCCTATACGAAAACGGCGAATTCTACTTCATTGAAATGAACACGCGTATTCAGGTTGAGCACCCAGTAACTGAAATGGTGACTGGCGTTGACCTAATTAAAGAACAGCTACGTGTTGCTGCAGGTCAGCCACTGTCATTCACTCAAGATGACATTAAGATCCGCGGCCATGCTATCGAGTGTCGTATCAATGCTGAAGACCCAGAGCGCTTCCTGCCTTCTCCAGGTAAGATTGAACGCTTCCACGCTCCTGGCGGTATGGGTGTTCGTTGGGAGTCGCACATCTACACGGGTTACACAGTCCCACCTCACTACGACTCAATGATCGGTAAGCTGATCACTTTCGGTGAGAACCGTGATGTAGCCATTGCTCGCATGAAGAATGCACTAAGCGAAATGATTGTTGAAGGCATCAAAGTGAACGTATCTCTACAAGAGTCGATCATGAATGATGAAAACTTCCAACACGGCGGTGCTAACATTCATTACCTAGAGAAGAAACTAGGTCTACAGTAAGTGTAAAGTTACGAGTTACGAGTTACGAGTTACGAGTTACGAGAATACATTCTCTCTAGCAACTAGCAACTCTGATTCTATTTTAAAATGCTCACTTCGGTGGGCATTTTTGTTTTAGGGTATTTATTAACCTATAAAAACGCCCGTTTTCTGCTAAACTCTGCGCCAAATCACATCAATCAATGTAAAGAGCTCATACTCATGCCTTGGATTCAAATCAAACTCAATGCGACCAATGAAAACGCTGAACAGATCGGCGATATGCTTATGGAAGAGACTGGTGCGCTGTCTGTCACCTTTCTAGACGCACAAGATACGCCTGTATTCGAGCCTCTACCGGGTGAAACTCGTCTTTGGGGTGATACGGATATCCTCGCGCTGTATGACGCTGAGGCAGACACTCAGTTCATTCTTGAGCAAACCAAGCTAAGTGGGCTACTGACTGAAGGTTTCGCTTACAAAGTCGAGCAGCTTGAAGATAAAGATTGGGAACGCGAATGGATGGATAACTTCCACCCAATGAAGTTCGGTGAACGTCTATGGATTTGCCCAAGCTGGCGCGAAATCCCAGAACCTAACGCGGTCAACGTGATGCTTGATCCAGGTCTCGCATTTGGCACAGGTACTCACCCAACGACAGCGCTATGTCTTGAGTGGCTTGAAGGCCTAGACCTTACTGGCAAAACCGTCATCGACTTTGGTTGTGGCTCTGGCATCTTGGCGATCGCCGCGATCAAACTGGGTGCTGAAAAAGTTATCGGGATCGATATTGATCCTCAAGCACTACTAGCTTCAAAAGACAATGCCGAGCGTAACGGCGTTGCTGACCAACTGGAAGTCTTCCTACCTCAAGACCAACCTGAAGGCCTGATTGCTGACGTTGTAGTAGCCAACATTCTGGCTGGTCCACTGCGCGATCTTTCATCGATTATTAAGTCTCTGGTTAAGCCAAATGGTGAGCTTGCGATGTCAGGCGTACTGGATACGCAAGCTGAAGATGTTGCGAACTACTACCGTGACGAGCTTCACATTGATCCTATCAAAGAGCAAAGTGAATGGTGTCGCATCTCTGGTCGCAAGCAAGGCTAGATAAGACTTTGCGAGCTAATTGACTGATTTTTGGGCATTTTGCGAAAACAATTTGTAAATGCTCAAATATTAGTCTTTTCACAGCGCAAAAAAATGCGTAAAATGCGCGCCCTTGCTGGTACTAAGCTGTGAAGACGTTTTGAAAATCGGAAACCACCAACTTAAGAACAATCTCATCGTTGCCCCTATGGCTGGCGTAACGGATAGACCATTCCGTGAGTTGTGCCTCCGCTATGGTGCTGGGATGGCCGTCAGTGAAATGATGTCGTCAAACCCAAAGCTATGGAAAACGTCAAAGTCGAAGCAACGCATGGTGCATGAAGGCGAATCGGGCATTCGCTCTGTACAGATTGCGGGAGCCGACCCACAACTTATGGCCGACGCTGCTCAGTTTAGTGTTGAAAACGGTGCGCAAATCATCGATATCAACATGGGCTGTCCAGCAAAGAAAGTGAATAAGAAGCTAGCCGGCTCAGCGCTGCTACAGTACCCAGATATTATTAAAGATATTCTGCAAGCTGTAGTGAACGCCGTGGATGTCCCTGTGACATTGAAAACCCGTACTGGCTGGGACACGGATAATAAAAACTGCGTCCAAATCGCTAAATTAGCCGAAGACTGCGGCATACAAGCTTTGGCCCTTCATGGGCGTACGAAAGCGTGTATGTACAAAGGTGAGGCCGAATACGACAGCATTAAAGCGGTAAAACAAGCGATCTCTATTCCGGTTATTGCTAACGGTGATATCGATAGCCCAGAGAAAGCGAAATTTGTCCTAGAGTACACAGGGGCAGACGCTTTAATGATTGGACGCCCTGCCCAAGGTCGTCCGTGGATTTTCCAGGAAATCCAACATTTTTTGGAAACCGGCACCTCGATGCCTGATCTTCCTTACTCGGAAGTGAAAGACATCCTGCTTGGTCATGTGAATGCCCTACATAGTTTCTATGGAGAGTATTTAGGCCCACGAATCGCGCGTAAGCACGTTGGCTGGTATCTAAAAGAGCATGAACAGGCAAGTGAGTTTCGCCGTACCTTCAACGCCATCGACGCAGCTGAGCTGCAACTTGAAGCGTTAGAAGAGTATTTTGATAAAGCCTAAATAGTTGAAGCTACAGCTTCAAATATGACGGGTAAACGTTGCATCATAATTAAGAGAAGAGCTAGACCGAATATGTTCGAACAAAATCTGACTTCAGAAGCATTAACAGTAACTACAGTAACGTCACAAGACCAGATTACTCAAAAGCCTTTGCGTGACTCTGTTAAAGCATCTCTTAAAAACTACTTGGCTCAACTAAACGGCCAAGAAGTAACTGAACTATACGAATTAGTTCTAGCTGAAGTTGAACAGCCACTACTAGATACTATCATGCAGTACACTCGCGGTAACCAAACTCGCGCAGCAACTATGATGGGCATCAACCGCGGTACTCTTCGCAAAAAACTTAAAAAATACGGCATGAACTAATCGTTCATTCGGTATGATTAAAATTGAAAACCGGACTCACCTTTGAGTCCGTTTTTTTTATTGACTGCCGATATTGTTACGATCGATGTCATGTGGTTAAACATTCACCAAACTGTGATCCATTACGATTGCACCCTACTTTAGTCGATATATAATGACTAATTACGTCTAGGGATAGGTCCATTTACATGGTTGATATGCAAAGAGAAGAATGGCTGAGCCTGCTCCTTAAAGAGCTGCCAGAACGTCTGATCGTGATTGACCATCAAGGGCTCATCGTTGATGCATTCAGTGACGCTGACCATACAGGTATTCCCTACCCTCTCAACAATACCCAAGTTTTCTATGACCAAGCGCCTTGCGCTATTGCAACACACTTGAAGGATTGCTTTGAGATCGCTCTCTCTCAGGGAAGTCACTGCTCTTCACGCTATTCATTGAATCCTAGTCAATTGCTGCAACTATCTATTGAAATGCTGCAAGAGTGGGAAGAGGTCGAAGAACGTTGGTTTGAAGCGACATTTAAACCGGTCACACTATCAAACGGTCAGCGTTACGTTCTGTGGCAAGAGAAAGAGATCACCCAAGCACACCAAAAAGAAGTGGAGCTAAAACGCCAAGCAGAAACGGATGAGCTTACCGGAGTGCTCAATCGCCGAGCCTTTACTCTGGGCCTCGAAAAAGCTTTCGATCATCCGAATCAACCACTACTTTCCTGCTTAATGGTCGATATTGACCATTTTAAAGAGATCAATGATCAGGTCGGCCACCTGTCAGGCGATGAAGTGATCACTCAGGTTGCACAGATCTGCCAAGGGCTCATTCGCTCAAGCGACTACATTGGTCGATTAGGTGGTGAAGAATTTGGGATAGTACTTTCACATACCAATGCAATTCAAGCCTACGATATCGCAGAGCGTATTCGTCAATCGATAGAAACCACACCGTGTCGAGTCGATAACCATATTATCTACCCGACGGTTAGCATCGGCATTGCAGAAGTTAATAGCCAAGTTAGCTCTATTCGCGAACTATTAGTGCAAGCCGATAAAGCGATGTACTACTCCAAGCAAACTGGGCGTAATCAGGTGACGATCTACTACGATAACTTACCTGACATCCAGACCAATACTGAGCTAAAAACCACCATTCTTAAAGCTTCTTAAACGACTTCTTACAGCAAATTGATGCGGGCTGTTCTTCGCTTGCGAGTGCACCCAATATAGAGCAATGGCTGGCATCATCATCGATATGGCCGCAGCAGGCATCGTTGATTTTCTTTAGTGCCGAGCGAATCCGTGTCAGTTCAGTGATTTTTTCATCAATCACTGAAAGTTTTGCCGTTGTAATTGCCTTCACTTCCGCGCAGCTGTGCTCGGTAGCTTCCAATTTAATTTCCAGCAGTTCGCGAATCTCTTCAAGGCTTAGCCCTAAATCCTTCGCTTTAAGAATAAAGCTGACCTGTTTTTGGTTGTCTTCATTATAAAGACGATAACCTGACTCACTGCGACCTGCAGGCTTGATTAACTGGTTTTTCTCGTAAAATCGCAGCGTATCTGCGGTCACATTACAGTTTTTTGCCAGTTCTCCAATCTGAAACATAACTTTTCCTATTAACTGTTTCGTTACTTTTTACCGATAAAGACAAGGTTTTTGCAATTAATTTTGCGATGCCAAACGATTGCGCGAGCTTTTTTGTAATAAATTAGTTAGAATGTGCGCCATCAAACTCAGAGACTATTCTATCACCAGTATTTACTGGAAAGGTCTTTACCAAAACTGGCCAATATTCTGCTCAGCTAGACGTAGCAATAGTAGAAACAAGTTCATTTTTGGCAAATATCTTTATCTTTCATATTAACTCTGTGACTTTGAGGAATTGAAGCATGACTAACGCTCGTCCTATTCGCCGCGCTCTGATCAGCGTATCAGACAAAACTGGTATTGTTGAGTTTGCCCAAGCTCTAGCTAACCGTGGCGTTGATATTCTATCAACTGGTGGTACGGCTCGCCTACTAGCAGAAAAAGGCATCTCTGTAACTGAGGTATCAGACTACACTGGTTTCCCTGAAATGATGGACGGTCGTGTTAAGACTCTGCACCCTAAAGTTCACGGTGGTGTCTTAGGCCGTCGCGGTCAAGACGATGAAGTGATGGAAACGCACGGCATCAACCCGATCGATATGGTTGTAGTAAACCTATACCCATTCGCAGAAACAGTAGCAAAAGAAGGCTGTACGCTAGCTGATGCGGTTGAGAACATCGACATCGGCGGTCCAACTATGGTTCGCTCTGCAGCGAAAAACCACAAAGACGTGACTATCGTTGTGAATGCTCACGACTACGAGCGTGTTATCGCTGAAATGGACGCAAACGAGAAATCTCTCACTCTAGAGACTCGCTTCGACCTCGCTATCGCAGCATTTGAGCACACAGCCTCTTACGATGGTATGATCGCTAACTACTTCGGCACTATGGTTCCTTCTTACGGAGAGAACAAAGAGGGTGACGAAGAGAGCAAGTTCCCTCGCACGTTCAACCAACAGTTCGAGAAAAAACAAGACATGCGCTACGGTGAGAACAGCCACCAAGCCGCAGCTTTCTACGTTGAAGCAAACCCTGAAGAAGCATCGGTTTCGACAGCTCGCCAAATTCAAGGTAAAGCGCTTTCTTACAACAACATCGCCGACACTGACGCCGCCCTTGAGTGTGTGAAAGAATTTGACGAGCCAGCATGTGTCATTGTTAAGCACGCGAACCCATGTGGTGTCGCACTAGGTGGTAGCATCCTAGAAGCTTACGACCGTGCTTACAAAACTGACCCAACGTCTGCATTTGGCGGCATTATCGCCTTCAACCAAGAGCTAGACGCAGAAACAGCAACAGCTATCGTTGAGCGCCAATTTGTTGAAGTCATCATCGCCCCTTCTGTATCAGCTGAAGCAATTGAAGTGGTAGCAGCTAAGAAGAACGTTCGCCTACTAGAATGTGGCGAGTGGACAACTAAAACGACTGGCTTTGATGTTAAACGCGTTAACGGCGGCCTACTGGTTCAAGACCGTGACCAAGGCATGGTTAGCTTAGATGACCTTAAAGTAGTGTCTAAGCGCCAACCAACCGAAGAAGAGTTAAAAGACGCGCTATTCTGCTGGAAGGTAGCGAAATACGTGAAATCAAACGCAATTGTTTACTCGAAAGGCGACATGACTATCGGTGTCGGCGCTGGCCAAATGAGCCGCGTGTACTCAGCGAAGATTGCAGGTATCAAAGCTGCAGACGAAGGTCTACAGGTTGAAGGTTGCGTAATGGCATCAGATGCGTTCTTCCCATTCCGTGATGGTATCGACGCAGCTGCAGAAGCGGGCATTAAGTGTGTTATCCAACCTGGCGGCTCTATGCGTGATGACGAAGTTATCGCTGCAGCAGATGAACATGGTATGGCGATGATCTTTACCGGAATGCGTCACTTCCGTCATTAGAGAGATACGAGAGCGCTTCGCGCAGAGTCGAGAGCAACGAGTACGGTCAACAGCAATCACTCGAAGCTCTCTACTCGATACTCGAAGCTAAGCAATTTGATTGAAGGATTTAAAATGAACGTACTTATCATCGGTGCTGGCGGTCGTGAGCATGCACTAGGCTGGAAAGCAGCACAAAACCCAAATGTTGAGACAGTATTTGTTGCACCTGGTAATGCAGGTACAGCGCTTGAACCAAAGCTTGAGAACGTAAACATCGACGTTGAAGCCATCTCTGAGCTGGTTGCTTTCGCTCAAGAGAAGAAAATCGAACTAACGATTGTTGGCCCTGAAGCGCCACTAGTTATCGGTGTGGTTGATGCTTTCCGCGAAGCTGGTCTACCGATCTTCGGCCCAACCGAAGCGGCTGCGCAACTAGAAGGCTCAAAAGCATTCACCAAAGACTTCCTAGCGCGCCACAAGATCCCAACAGGCGCTTATGCCAACTTCACTGAAATTGAGCCAGCTCTAGCTTACGTCCGTGAACAAGGCGCTCCTATCGTAGTGAAAGCTGACGGTCTTGCTGCAGGTAAAGGGGTTATCGTTGCGATGACTCTAAAAGAAGCAGAAGACGCAATCAAAGACATGCTGGCTGGCAATGCATTCGGTGAAGCCGGTAGCCGCGTGGTTATCGAAGAATTCCTTGAAGGTGAAGAAGCGAGCTTCATCGTGATGGTTGACGGTCAAAGCGTTCTACCAATGGCCACCAGCCAAGATCACAAACGTGTCGGCGACAAAGATACAGGCCCTAACACTGGCGGTATGGGGGCTTACTCTCCTGCTCCTGTTGTTACACCTGAAATCCATGAGCGTATTCTTGAAGAAGTTATCTACCCTACCGTGCGCGGTATGGATGCGGAAGGTCACCCATACACAGGTTTCCTTTACGCGGGTCTTATGATCGACAAAGATGGCACGCCGAAGGTCATCGAGTACAACTGCCGCTTCGGTGATCCAGAAACACAACCTATCATGATGCGTATGGAGTCTGACCTTGTTGAGCTATGCCTAATGGCGATCGATGAGAAGTTAGATGAAGCAGAGTCTAAATGGGATCCTCGCGCATCTATCGGCGTCGTCCTAGCGGCTGGCGGTTACCCTGCTGACTACGCGAAAGGCGATGTGATTTCACTACCAGATGAGCACGCTGACGATCAGAAGATTTTCCACGCTGGTACCGCAAATAACGCTGCGGGTGAAGTGGTGACGAATGGCGGTCGAGTACTGTGTGCAACGGCACTCGGTAACAGTGTTTCCGAAGCGCAAGAGAAAGCATACGCACTGGCTAAGCAGGTTAGCTGGAATGGTATGTTCCACCGCAACGACATCGGCTACCGCGCGATTGCACGTGAGCAAGAGAAATAAATAACAATTTCAGTTTGGCTAACTGACTAGAAGTAAAAAGGCGCTCAATGAGCGCCTTTTGTTTATCTGTTAAACGTAAGCTTATTCTTCAATTAAGCTTGGACGCTCAATACAATCATGACTGTCATCAGACAACATAAGCAGCTCATTCACAACCACTTTATTGCTGCGTGTTGAACCAATAAACGCCGCATAGCTATCGACCGATGATAAACGGTTCACAACAAAGCTTGGCAACGTCTCATTGAACTCCACCTGCTCGTAACTCTTACCATTACACGCATCGAAGCTGGTTCCATCCCAATAGCCTTGAATCAGTCTCGTCCCATTACTACTTTGCTGCTTGGCAACATCAGCAATGTTGAGTGCTTCTTGCTTTAACCAAGCAATTTTATCCGCCTTAAGCGGCAACACTCGCCCATCTAGCCTATGTTGCTGATAGATCGCATCGCCGTCTTTGTTAAAGCGCACATGAATGCGATATGGCACTAGCTCGGTATCTTTAAGCTGTTCACCTTCACGAATCAGTTCTCGCAGCTTACCGTCATCCCATCGGTAGTCGGTTTTATACCAACCATAATCGCCAGCTGCGACATAATCGGCCGCCGTGTGAGGGGAGGTCAGACGCTCCGTATACCAATATAAACTGGTCGCATCACCCATCTTCTGTCCACCAGTATAGTTGGAGAACTGATCAAGATTTGGCGTCGGTACACTCGATGAGCAACCGATAAGCAAAGAAGCGATTAGTGAAGGAAGAAGTATTTTTTTCATAGTCATAAAACAAATATACGCCAAGATAGGAAAGACTACCTTGGCGTATTATATACAATCTAGAGTGTAAAACTCTGAAATCAGTATTTAATTATTTTACTGCGTCTTTCAGTGCTTTACCTGCTACGAAAGCAGGAACGTTCGCTGCAGCGATTTGGATCTCGTCACCAGTTTTAGGGTTACGGCCAGTACGTGCTGCACGGTGGTTAACTTTGAATGTACCAAAACCAATTAGTTGAACCTGGTCACCCTCTTTTAGTGCGCCAGTCACACCTTCAAGAGTCGCTTCAAGAGCAGCTTTAGCTTGTGCTTTAGATAAATCTGCTTTCTCTGCGATAAAGTCGATTAATTGGGTCTTGTTCATTAGGTTTCCCTTCTCATATGTTATCGAATTCAACTCACTCTAAATCATAAATGCCCTATCTGGCAAAGGTTTGTAAGCGATCTTTAGCTTTCATGACGTACTTTTAACCGTATTCTGAGTATTGACTCACAATTTGTTACTCTGGAAGGATCAGTTAATACTTGTTTTTAACCTCATTAGGCCTTATTTATACATCAGCAAAAGTCCGTAAAGCCTGATAGTGCGGGGCTTAATGCGAATACAAAATGTCCACTGTAATCATGCACAGGTTCGAAAAGTCAGACTTTTCATGCAAAGTTTATGGTGGGGATAAACCTACATAGGACACTTATGTTGTTGCTAACTATATACGTCTCTGTTGCGATTGGCGTATCGTTTATCTGCTCCGTATTAGAAGCGGTTCTTCTGAGTATCTCACCAAGTTATATCGCTCAATTGCGTCAGCAAGGCCACCCTGCTGCTGACGCTTTGGCAAAGCTAAAAACAGATATCGACCGACCTCTGGCTTCGATCCTTACCCTTAACACCATCGCTCACACCATTGGTGCGGCTATTGCTGGCGCGCAAGCATCTGTCGTATTTGGTAGTCAGTGGTTAGGGGCGTTCTCTGCGGTACTCACTTTTGCCGTTCTGCTATTTTCTGAAATTGTGCCAAAAACCATCGGTGCAACATATTGGCGCCAACTTGCGCCAATGGCTGCAACCATATTACGTTGGATGGTATGGGCATTAACGCCATTTGTGTGGTTCTCAGAACAAATCACTAAACGTCTAGCAAGCGGTCATGAAGCGCCAAAAATGCGTGATGAGTTGTCTGCCATGGCGCTACTAGCAAAAGAGAGCGGTGAGTTTGCCGAGGGTGAATCGAAGATCCTTACTAACCTACTAGGGATTCAAGACGTACCGGTTACACAAGTCATGACGCCTCGTCCAGTGGTGTTTCGCGTCGATGCTGAGATGTCGATTAACGAATTTCTGGATAAACATAAAGAAACGCCGTTTTCGCGCCCGCTGGTTTACAGCCAATCAACGGACAACATCATTGGTTTTGTCCATCGCTTAGAACTATTTAAGCTTCAGCAAGCCGGTTGTGGCGAGAAGCAGCTAGGTGCCGTGATGCGTCCAGTGCACGTGCTATTCAACACGATTGCTCTACCAAAAGCGTTTGAGCAGATGATGGCTCACCGTCTGCAACTAGCAATGGTGGTTGACGAGTACGGTACAATTCAAGGCATCTTGACCCTAGAAGATGTGTTTGAACACCTTGTCGGTGAAGAGATTGTCGACGAAGCTGACCGCACCACCGATATGCAAGAGCTCGCTTTTGACCGCTGGGAAAAGTGGAAAGAAAAACACGGCGTTATCGAAAATCGCGATGATGACGATGAAGAACAAGAAAAGCTATCAAACACGGACAATAAACATCTATCTTGAAGCTTTCACTCCCAAATAACCACGCGATAGACTAACGCTTTATGCCACTTGTGTATTGACAACCTAGACTGAAAGGGCGCTTATAGCGCCCTGAATTTATCTTTCACCGAATGCTCGACTGACGTTGGTATAAATAGGTTTCCATAAATATTGGAAAACGGTTTTTTCACCAGTAGTGATGTCTACCTCTCCCGTCATACCTGGTAAAATAGCAAATCGTTCTGGATTATCTCGGAAATATCCTTTATCTACCTCAATGACAACGTCGTAATAGATCTCGCCACGCTCTGTTTGGCTAGTAGTCGGAGATATCTCTGTGACGGTACCTTTAAGAGCACCAAATCGGCTGTAGTCAAAGGCATCAACCTTAACCCTTGCTACCTGACCAACAGAAACAAAGCCGATATCCCTTGGTGATAGTTTGGCCTTGAACGCCGCACTCCCCTCTACTGGCACTATCTCAGCTACAGTTCCACCTGGCTGTATCACTGAGCCATTGCGGGTAGTAGGTAAGCTCTGAATAAGCCCTTTTACTGGAGCAAGAAGTAAGGTACCCGTCACCTTCGCTTGACCAGAACGAACTCTTGCATTGAGCGCAGAAAGGTCAGACACCGCTTTGGATTTCTCTTTACGTATCTCTAGGATATTTTCAGCGTGCAGCTGGTCAATCTTAGTTTGGTTAGACTCAGCTTGCTTCAAAAGAACGGCTTTTTTGCCTTTGGTCTGTTCAAGTTTACTTTCAATAGAGCTTATCTGTTGCTTCATCTCCAAAACTCGAATCTTAGAGGTATTCCCCTTAGCTTGGCCTTTCTCTAGAATATTTAACTCTTCACGAGAAGATTCTAGCTGGCGACGCTCTGCTGGGATCTCTCTGTTAACACCTTTAAGTTCCTCGGCAATACGTTCGCTCTCTTTCTCTAGTACCGCCTTTTTACGTGACCATAGAGCCTTAGTCGCCGCCAATTGTGCTTGCTGTTCTGCGACCAAATTAGGATAGTCAAGGACATACTGAGCAAAGTCTGGCTCACGCCCTTTAATTAGCGCTGACATCCTTTCAATACTGAGAAAAAGGCTAGCCTGTTGAGACTTTAGCTCGTCTAGCGCAGTGCTCTGATAGGTAGAATCAAACTCAACAATAGGATCACCAACCTCTACCAATTGACCCCGTTTCACATAAACCTGTTTCAGTTTTCCACCAAGCTCAGACTGAAGTACTTGTTTTTCGCCTTCAGGGATGACAGCCCCTTTAGCTTTGGCAATCTCATCCACTTCGGTCAGCACTGTCCAAGCGACAAAAAACACCACGCAGGCACCGATAATATAGGTGCTCAGTGACAGCAGCCTTTGAGTAATTTTTGACTCAATTACCTCTGTAATTTCATGCTCCATATTAAGCATCAACCTCCGTAGTTTCTGTCTCTGACATAGGTCCGGCGTAGCTCACATTGCCTTGGTCAAGCACCACGACTTGGTCGGCAACCTTGATGATCTCAGGATCATATGAGGTAAAGATAATTGTGCTATCTCCTCGAATTTCCTCGATCCAGTTAAGGAAAATCTGCTTCTCACGGTTGGATACAACTGGGTTATCTAGAATGACCAAAGGATAACGATGACAATACAACTTTGCCCTCAACAATACATTCGCCTCAAAGCTAGAAAGAGGATGAGACAGAGATTCCAAATCATTAAGTTGGGTATCTAACCCCTGCTCTAGAGAGTTAAACCAATGCTCACCTCCCACACCAAACAGTGCTTGTAGAATAGCGTCATCTTCTACATCACGGTTATCCGCAATAAACTCACGCACCGTCAAAGGAATGATCTGAGGTTGATCGCCATAGTAGCCTAGCCATTTGCGCAACAATTGCGGATCATACTGGGTTAAATTGTGGCCATAATATTTGACAACACCATTTTGCAATGCAGCAAGACCAGCTAATACTTCAAGCAATGTCGTTTTCCCTGAACCCATAGGGCCCGTGATGGCAATGACTTCTCCTGCTGCTGCACTAAAGCTCACCCCAGACAGGGCTGGCTTCAATTGATTTGGAAAACGCAACGTAACTTGTTCAAGTTCAACCGAGGGCGCTTCTTGAGAAAGTTTATGATGTTGATATGAAAACTCCCCCTCAGCCTTTTGTAACATTGTTTGATTGATTTGTAATTTAGCTTGCTTGTACTGACCAATCCTCGAGTAACTGTTAGATAGCAGCTGAGCGGGCATAGTCACACGAGAAGTCAACATCATGGTTGCAATCAATCCACCGACGGAAAGCTGTTGTGCAAAGATAAGTTCGATGCCAAGAGCAATAACGCCGAGAGTACTCAACAGCCCAATAGCATAATAGATGGAGCTGTACTTCGCTTGGTGCGTCAGTTGGCTAAAACTATTCTTCGACGTTAAAGTATTTGCTTTCGTAAAGCGACTACTCCAGCGAGGCAGTATCTGGCTTGAGCGAAGATAATCTAGCTTACTATTAAGTTCATACACCAGTGAGTAACGAGTGGTCCCAGAGACAGTAACCTGATTATTCAGTAATGCTTGCTTCTTGTAGTGTTGTAGAGCTAATACAAAATAGAGCAACAGTGCGATGATAGGCACTAGCACCAGCCAGCCACCTAAGACTCCAATAGCGACAATAAAAATGATCACAAATGGGAGGTCAAATAGAGCGCCACCTAACGGGCCTTGTATCATGGCTTTTATCGACGCAACCGTGGTTAAACGATTTAGAAACGAAGAGAGGCTTGCTTGTCTACTGTGCACAAGAGGCACTGATATAAGCTTACGCAGTAATACTTGCGTCACTTCACGACTGATGTGATTGGCAACGGTAGTCAATAATTGGCTCCGAAGAACCTTCAGAATTAACATCATTGAAAACAGCAAGATAGCACCGATAGCGATACCAATGACTTCCCCACGAGCATCACCACCTATAACGTGGTCATAAACCGACATGGTGATAAAAGGAATAGACAGCGCAAACAGATTAACAAGTAAGCTAACTCCTAACAATCGAGGTATGATGCCCTTGTAAGCTTTTAAACGACTCTCGAACCAGTCCACTTCATACCGCTCTCTAGGTCGGTCTAACACCAGAATCACCACATCTGTGCTTTTTTCATCAATAGGGCTAGCTAGGACAAATTGCTCTTGGTCATACTCAAAATATTGGTCTAAAGCGTATTTACAACTAACAGCTTTATTATTAGTAATACGCACTGCTATCTGATGCTCTATTTTCGACAACTTTTTCGAGGCAGGATGAATCTCATATGGAATCATCAAGCGATCCAGAAGCTCAAACAGATCACTACTTTCGACGACTGGGTTCAACCCCAACCATTCGTTCGTAAAGTTCTGAACACCAGCGTCCACATCCAGCACCTTGAGAATATCTTGAATACTCTTGATATAACTTGTGTTCACAATGCGCTCTCCGTAATTTCAATACTTTGCTTTGACAGCTCCAGTAGCAAGGGATGCTCGCTGTTTAATACAAAGCTACGCCCTTTTGAAAGGTAAAACTCAAGTACAGATTTGAAGCGATGTACCGACTCTAGGTCGAGATCTCGTTCAGGGCGATCAAAGATGACAACAGGAGTCGGTTGAGATAATTGCCCTATGATAGAAACTAGCTTTATGGTACCTCGGCTCAGTTTAGTGCCAAGGTTAAAGCCCACCTTTGTTTGAACACCGTCAGACAGCTCAGAGATAATCTTATTTAGACCAAGAGCATCAGTTAGCTGGTTAGCTTCTTCAATGCGATCATTATTAAATGCGCACAAGTTATCTAAAAGGCTGCCTGATACTAGACTTGGGCGTGTCGAGACAAAGCCGATATTCTCTCGCCACCATATCGAAGACATATCTATGGGTTCTTCTCCCCAAACACTGATGCCTTTTTCAAAGACTTCTAATCCAGCCGCCAAAGTCACCGCATGGCTGGCTACATCGGTATCGAGGTGAGAGATATCGACCAACTCTCCCTGTTTCAAGCTTAGGGAAAAGTTATAGCTACGTTCGAATCGCTTGAAAGCAACATCATGTAAACTTAACGATTGAAAATTTTGATTATAAGGCTTCTCCTGGTCTGCTTCTGTAAGGCCATCCAGAAGTTCAGTTAACGAGTGATTCGCTACCATAAAAGAGCTGTATTTAAGGCGAAGTCCAAGTAGAGCACTCAGAGGAGCAACTGCTCGACCTGCAAGGATAGAACAAGCTGCAAGACCACCAGTGGTTAAGTTACCATCCAATACGCTCAAGCTCCCAATAAAGACCATGGCGACGGAGGTACCCATAGCTGCAATCTGGATCAGTTCCTGAGCAACAGCAATATTTCGCTCAGACTCCGAACTTGCGAGATAGTGTTTTTGATTCAACTTCTTAAAATAACGATATAGCTTAGACTCAGATGCTTGACTTTTAACATTGTTCAAAAAGCCAAATACCAAAATAAGAAAGTTTACTCGCTGTTGTTCAATATTCGCGGCGCATAAGGCGTGCTCGCTAGATTTCTTAGAGAAAACCCAGACAAAGGCAAAGGTAATCGCCCATACTACGATAGGTATGATCACTAGCGCCCCACCCACATAGCTGATCAGCAGTAGAAAGATGATGGCAAAAGGCACATCTATCAACCCACTGATAAAACCACCCGAATAGAAGTCCTTAATTAAGGCAACGCCTTTTAAGCCTTCTTGCAATGTACCAGGCTTCAGCCCCTTAACCTGAGCCGGAGTTGCTCGGCTCAAACGCTCAATAATGATTTGATAGGTCTTATGCTCGGTATTAACCGCTGCAGAGCCTAGTATCCAGGTTCGTACATAACGAAGAAACGCATCCAACAAGATGGCTAGAGTCGCACCTAGTACCAGTAGAAAAGCTGTTCCATAGCTTTGGTTAGGAAGAATACGATCATAGATTTGCAAAATGACCAAGGGAATTGCAAGTGACATCAGGTTAATAAGCAGAGATGAAGGCAATACCCTCAATACCGTCTTGAATTTTGATGTGTGTGCAATGAGGTTTGTAGTCATTTACCTTATCCATCCGCCTCGTGGGAAAACTACGTACAATACACGAATTAGTGTTCACCTCATAGCCACCAAAACAGAGATTTTACAAACTTATTAATAACTTAACATTGGACACTGCCGCATATCGACATAAGTCGTTTATTCAACATTAAGGCTATTCTTGATGAAAATAGAACTCATAAGCGAGGCCTATAGTTTACCACTTTAAGTATAGCGTTCAGTTGCATAGTAAGATGCTCTATGGAAAGGGTACAATACGCCCCCAATACAATTGATTGATGCTAGTGAGTGGGGTTTTCATGGCTAATGATGGGAAAATAGAGAAGGTTCTAAAGCAGCAACCTGAGATTAAGAAAGAAGACAAATCTCAGAAAAGTCACAATATTGATACCAATAAGCGTAAGAGTAGAAGAGCGTCTTTAGTGAAGGGGCGACTGTTCTCTAGTGCCAAAGAGTACTTTGATTCTTCATCGCAAGTTTCCTTTGTATTACCTTCTTACAACGAAACAATGACACAGACCTCAACTGTTTCGGATGAGTCTGAGTCAGAGAACCATCACACCACCCATCATCAAACCGACGACAATCATCCTGTAGTAACTTCAGCAGAAAAACACCAACCAGCTCACACTGAGTCAGCACCTGTACTTGTAAGCATGAATAAATCTCAGGGAGATTTACAAAATACCGCAAACCACCACTTTCATCACACTCACCATGACAAAACCACTTCTCTACTGAGCGGTATATATGATCATATTCGCAGTATAATAAACTCTATTAAACCAACCCCTGCTATTACACCAACGGCCAGTACTTCGGGCGGCTCATCCCACACTTCTGATCCGATTGGTAGCACTGTACAAACGGGCACAGTTGTAGAAGATATAGTGACAACGGTTAACGGCACCGTAGATATTCACACCCTCGATAAAGGTATCGGTTTGACATTTACCGCCGACCATTTAGATGGGCAGTATGGTAAATTCACCCTAGATAAGGATAACGGAGAGTGGAGCTACACCTTAGATAACAAGGGGTCTCAAAGCCTAGCCCAAGGTGAGATTCACCACGAGCTGATGCAAGTTACAGCGACTAACACTTTGGGTCTGTCAAAGACACTCACGGTAACAGTTGCGGTCAAGGGGACCAATGATGTTCCCGTGATCACTAGTCAGAAGCAGACGGGGAGTGTCAAAGAAGATGGTGTTCTTTCGGCAAGCGGACAAGTTACAGCGACAGATATAGACCACAGCTCTTCAATTGTATTTTCTTCAGATCACCTCAAAGGCGCATACGGTGATTTTACTCTAGACAGTAAAACAGGACAGTGGACCTATACCCTTAATAATACAGCACACCAAACCCTTGCTGAGGGTGAAAGTCACACTGAGAAACTGCAGGTGATAGTCACTGACGAACATGGCGCATCAACAAATCAAGAGATTTCGGTTGTGATCAACGGGACAAATGATCTCCCAACGATCGATGTCATTCTGGCTCAAAAAGCAACAGAAGATGGTGCTATTGTCCATTCTCAAGTTAACGCCTCTGATATCGATACTCTAGACAGCTTGACTTTCCAAACCTCAGCCAACATTCCAGGCTTTACGCTAAATACTGACGGCACATACTCTTTCAACCCTTCTGATCAAGCTTATCAGCACTTAGCCGAAGGGCAGGCCCAGACTATTTCCATCCCAGTGACTGTATCGGACCCTCATGGAGGCAGTGAAACCAAAGATCTTGTGATTACGGTTACGGGTACCAATGATAGTCCGGAATTATCAGTAGCGGTGCAATCACTGGGCCAAGGTCAGTTAACTGCAACCGATGTGGACACCAATGATACGCACTCTTTTGAGATATTGGATGGTGCGAATCCAGTTCAGACTCTACAAGGTCAGTTCGGTGACTTAGTGCTAGATAAAAATAGCGGCCAGTACCTCTATACCCCGAATACTAGTGTGCAGGGTATGGGCTACGACCCAACAACACACGAGTATCGTGGGCATGAATATTTCCACGTTCAAGTCTCAGACAATCAAGGTGGCAGCGATGATAAATACCTCACGTTTGAGGTGGTAGGCACAGTAAGTCAACCTACTCAACCTAGTGGCCAAAGCGTTATCACCATGAAGCTAGTAACACCGACTAATCCACCATCTACAGATTCGGGTACTGCAACGCCACTTCAACAGGTAACAGATACTCCGCCACAATTAAATCCATTCAAAGCACCGCCAACGAATGGGGTCACGATAGACCTGATTGATGGCAGCGACACGGGTAAGAGTCACACTGACGATTTAACCTCAAGTACAACTCCAACAGTAACGGGGACGACAGTCTTACCCGACTCAGTCGTTACCATCTATGACCACGGTCAGCTAGTAGCGACGGTGACCTCAGATAATAATGGTGATTATACGGCGACGTTGCCCACAATGATCGGTTCAGAACAAGGGGAAACTCACGACCTAGTTGCCGAAGCAGTAGCACCAAGCCAAACCAGCGCACATAAGACAAGTTCGCCAAATCTAAGCTTAACCATAGATACGGGAGTGACCGCTGCCGATGCGACAAATACCGCCACCGAAGATCAACAAGGTGTAGTAAGCGGTCAATTGGCACTTGCTGTAGATACAGGTGGTAACAGTGAAGTAACGACCACCGGTGATATAGCCGGTAAATACGGCACTTACCATTTAAACTCTGATGGCAGTTACACCTACACACTTGATAATACCAAACCAGAAGTACAGGCATTTTCTGCAGGCACTCAACATCAAGACCAAGTTAACTATAGCGTCACTGATGCGGCAGGGAATATTGCCAATGCGCAGCTAACCGTTACCATTACGGGGACTAACGATAATCCAGTCTTGTCAGTCACAGGACAATCGTCGGGCCAAGGCCGCTTAACATCAGCCGATGTAGACAGCGGTGATACACACGCCTATCAGATTGTTGATTCAGGTACCAATGTGCAAAGCATGCAAGGCACATTTGGTGATTTAACTCTGGACTCAACGACTGGGCAGTATGTCTATACCCCCCATCAAAGCGTCGCTGGCATGGCTTTCAGCAACGGTAAATATCAAGGACAAGATACTTTTGAAGTGCAGGTTAGCGATAACCATGGTGGTACGGATAGAAAATTTATCACCTTCAATCCAGAAGGCACACTAACTCAACCAACTTCAGGGGGGACACCCGTATTAACCATGCAGGTTCCAACCGTCCCTCAGGTCGCTGATGTTCGCCCGCCTACTACTCAATTGATACCGCCTACAAATACAGTGGACATTGATCTCACGGATGGTAGTGACAGTGCTCAACCCAGTCATCTTGGTACGGGAACAAATTCCGATGAGTTGACCAATGATGTAACCCCTACTCTTGCTGGCACCACGGCCGTTCCATTCTCTAAAGTAGATATTTTAGACAATGGTCAATTAGTCACTTCTACTTACACTGATGATAAGGGCGCTTACAGTATCACCTTGCCCACACAAAGCGTGGGGATCCATAACTATGTAGCACATGCTACTGCTCCAGGTGCGACACATGCTGAGGACTCAACACGATTAGCAGTAGAAATAGACACAACAGCACCTGTGATTAGCATCGATCCAATTAGTACCGACAACGTGATTAATGCGGCTGAACATAAACAAGCACTGACGATTAGTGGTGTGACGGATGCTGAAATCGGTCAGATAGTTGCCATACATCTAGGTCCTGCCAATGGAGGCCACGATTACACAGCAACAGTCATTGCTGGAAATGGGGGAAAGCATACCTTTACCCTAGATATTCCTCCAGCAGAAGTAGGAGCACTGACAGATGGTCAACATTACCCAATCAGTGCTACGGTTATCGATAAAGCAGGCAACCCTAGCACGACCGCACATAGTGATGTTGTTGTTGATTTGACAGCGACTCAGGTAATCAATGGCCAACATGGCACTGTAATCGAAGACACTCAACCTAGCACGAGTTTAACTCTGAGCGTCCCTAATGGTGAAGCGATCACTTGGCATGCAGCACAGCCACAGATGGGCAATCTAGGTGAGCTGACCTTAGACGCAACCACTGGGACTTGGACTTACAACCTTGACCATACTAAAGCGGATCACCTACAGCAAGGTGAAAAGGCAACCCCTGAGCAATTCACTGTGACGGGTACTGACGCTCAAGGAAACCCGGTTACTCAACAAATTACCGTTGATATCACAGGCACCAAAGATGCACCAATCATTACCGAAGCGGCAGAAACGGAATCTGTTACGGAGGTGGGAACAACAAAGGCCGGGCAAGCTATCCAAGGTACAACGCAAGCAACAGGCCAGTTCCATAGCACCGATGTGGATGTGTCAATCGCACCTGATAGTGCCGCATGGTCTGTCGTTGCTAGCCAAACTCAAACGCAAACGAACGCCGGTCAAGTGCAAGGCACCTACGGTCATCTGGCGATCGACTCTCATGGTCAATGGACCTACATGCTAGACAATAGCCTGTCTGCCACTCAAGCATTAACTCAAGGGCAAGCTGTTACAGAAACTTTTAGCGTAAGAGTAACCGATAGCACTGGCTTGACCGATACGCAAAACGTTATCATCACCGTCCATGGTAGCAATGACCAAGCACAGATAGCAGGGATTGATACCGGCTCAGTACAAGAAGACACCAGCGTTACAGGCGGCAAACTTAGCACAACTGGAACCCTAACGGTCAATGATGTTGATGCAGGTGAAGGGCTCTTCATCTCCAGCACTCAAATGGGCTCTTACGGTCAATTAGTACTTGATGAACACGGCACTTGGACTTACAGCGTTGACAATAGTCAGCAGGCGATTCAAGAGTTAAAAGCAAGTGAACACTTAACTGATACTTTCACGGTTACCAGTTCAGATGGTACTGAACATACCGTGACGGTCACCATTAATGGTACTAACGACCTACCGGTATTCTCCGGTAGCAGCAGCGCCACAGTGACTGATTCCGCTTCATTAGGACAAAATTTTGTCACCTCACAAGCTCATTTAAGTATCACTGATAGCGACCAAGGTGAAGCTCATTTCGTCGCTCAAACGTCTTTAGCACCAAGCTCAACAAACGCCGCTTCAGGCTTACGTCAAAATGCATATGGCCACTTGTCGATTGATACAGATGGTAACTGGCAATATCATCTCGACCATCAAGATGCCGTCAAACAGATCCCAAACGGAGTCTCAGTGGTGGAAACCTTTACCGTCACCTCCATTGATGGCACGACCCACAACATTGTGGTTACGCTAAATGGCATCAATCAAGCAGCAACATTCCAAGGTGATATTTCAGGTTCGATTACTGATGGTGTGACGACAAGTGTGAGTGGCAATATTGTTGTCTCTGATATTGATTATGGGGAGGCAACAGCAACAGCCCAAACTGGTTTAGCGCCTGACTCAACAGTAACAGACACCACGGCAGTTCCAGTAAACCAAGCCTATGGTCATATAGATATTGCAACCAATGGACATTGGACTTATACCGTCGATACCATTGATGCTCTGCATGCTATCCCCAGCGGTTCGACGGTAACAGAAACCTTTACCATTGCCAGTAAAGATGGGGCCTCACAAACCATAACAATCACTCTAACGGGTAGTAACGATGCTCCTACAGTAAGTTCGGCTATCGTTGTCGGTCATCACGCCACAGAGGACACTCCATTTGTACTAACTAGCTCTGAGCTGTTGGCAAATGCAAGTGACATTGATATTGGCGACAACTTACATATTGCCAATCCTCAGGTAGATGCAGCAGCCGGCACTGTAGTGATGGTAAATGGTGATATTAAGTTCACCCCAACTCATGATTTCTATGGTCCGGTGACGCTTCATTATGATGTGATAGACAATCATGGTGCTAGAATACAGACGTCCGCAAGTTTCACAGTTGATATGGTTTTGGAACCACCAAAAATCACCTTTGAAAGTACAGGTAATGACCATATTTATAACCTTTCAGAAGTAGGCACCGATGGCACAATTACCGCCACAATTCATCTGCCTAGTCGGATTGCTGTTGGAGATACGGTTAACATCGCAGGCACAGCTCACACAGTGACTCAAGCAGAGTTGACGGCAGGGGCTGTCACCACCCAAGTCGCGCCTGGCGCAGACTTGACAGTGAGTGTCAGCAAGCCATCTGGGTATACCTCTACAGATGTAACAGCAACGGCACCAAATGCTGATTTGCTTCCGCCGCCCAAACTTGCCGTCTCTCTTGAAAATGATACCGGCCAGTCAATAGACCCGTTAGGGCCATACGATTTAATTACATCGGATGGTACGCTGCATATCGACAATCAAGAGGCCGGCTGCCACCTACAATACAGTATCGATGGAGTGAACTGGACTGCATCATTTTCCCCGCAACTTGGTAGAAACACCGTTCAAGTTCGTCAAGTGGATGCGGCTGGTAACGTCTCACCTGCATCTGATAAGCTTGTTTTTGATCTAGATAATCAAGTGGTTGCTCCTACAGTAACGCTCTATCGAGACTCCGGCAGCTCAGCTCATGATGGCATTACAAACATAGGGACAGGAGATCCTTCGATGCTTCCCACTGGAGTCACCAATACCAACCCCCTTGTGTTGAGCAACATCGAAATTTCAGCAATTGTTGAATATTCGACAGACGGTGGTAGTACTTGGCTAGATAGCTTCCAACCAGTGGAAGGCGCAAATACTGTCCTTGTTAGACAAACTGACACTGCTGGTAACGTCTCTGCAAGTACCAGTTTTTCGTTTACATTAGATACCACACCTCTAACTGCACCAACAGTGACTTTTGAGCCAGTTAGTGCAAGTGGCTCATATACGACAGCTCAAGTCGGCGCAGATGGTACAATCACGGCAACGATTCATTTACCTAGTGCTATGACAATAAATGATGTGCTTGAAATTAACGGTCAGGCTTACCCCCTTAGCCAAACTGAGATTAGTGCAGGAACAATTTCATATGAAGTGAAGCCCGGAGCAACTCTGCAATTATCAGTAACGGATCTAGCCGGTAATGGGCCAGTTTTCTCATCAGGGACAGCACCACTAGCCAATACCGCTGCCATAATCGCCGGAGCTGACAAGGGGGCCGTAGTTGAAGACAAGGTGCTAACGACTCATGGGACTCTGACTATTCAAGATCCAGATATTGGTGACAACCAGTTCAGACCATGGGTGACCTCTGGAAAATATGGCCGTCTTGTGATGGAGGCAAATGGCGATTGGACTTACACACTTGATAACACCAACCCTGATGTAGTGGCACTAAATGGCAAACAACACCTAACTGATACCCTGCAAGTCACCTCAGTAGATGGCACGACTCACTCAGTGGAGATTGATATAACAGGTGATAATGTTGCCCCCTCTTTTGGTGGTGGACAACCGACTTCCGGAATATGGGTTTATGATCTTCCTGCACGCCAAGCATCGAAAGGGCCAAACGCCGCTTGGCTTTTAGGAAGGGATGTCAGAGATCCAGATGATGATTCTCACCATCTCCACTGGCGGCTATTAACAGATCCAGATACGCTCAAGTATGGGCACATAGAGATCAGTGACCATGGTGCGCTTTGGTACCGAATAGACACGACAGCTCCAGCCGTAATAGCGTTGCAAGGTGAAGGGGATACTAGAACAGAAACATTCAAAGTTGAGGTTACTGATGAGCACGGAGGACGCACAGTACAGACCTTCAGCCTTACTATAGCTGGCGGAAACTCCCCTTCAGTGGTCATAGGCATCAACCATGTTACCGGCGATGATATTATCAACACAGATGAGTCAACAAAAGATGTACATATAACTGGTAAGGTGTTTGGTGCTCTTGCTGGTGACGAGATCACAGTAACGATTGCAGGTACAGACCACAAAGTATCTCTAGCCACAGACGGGCTATTTGACGTACTCGTGCCTGGCTCTCAATTGGCAAACAGTGGCGTTGAAGCAAAGGGGCAGTTTGATGTCACCTTACACAAGGTATCGGATGGCAACGATCATAGTCATGATCTAACTACCACACATAGTTATCAGATCGATACTAAGGCTCCGACAGCTCAAATCGATGTTGATGATTTAACTCAGGATAACACTCTCGATGCACAAGAGCTCTCAGGAATGGTCTCTGTGACGGGGCACATAACAGGGGACTATCACTATGATGACCTCATTACTCTTACGGTCGATAACCACAACTATCATGGGCATGTAAAGTTAGATGGCCATGGGCAAGGTTGCTTCAGCATTGATGTACCAGGCAATGTGTTGGCTAATACAAATCATCTTAGTGTGACGATGAAAACTCAGGATCTAGCTGGAAATGAGTTTATCTCGTCTCAAGTAGACAAAACATATAATGTGGGGGCAAATCACCCTGCACCACCTGCTCTTGCAGATGAACCAATGGAAATGAAGACACTTGAGTCACTCGCTTCAAGTTATGATGATCATTCAGGTTCTCAGGCCTATCTAGACCAACTTGGTATTACCGAGCCCCAGCATCAAATGGGAGTACACGCAATAGCACAGGATATCGATTTGATTTTAAACCCTCACAATGCTCCAGCCTTGAATGAGCATGGAATCCCTGTTGATAATGCGACTATGACAAGCGTAAATGAACATCATCAAACCAAGGAAAACGAACCAAGCAAACATCTTCACGATCCATTGACTCACAGTGATTGGGACATCACAGTTCATCCCTGATGGTTATAGAAGAGCTGTTACCAATAACAGATTATGGCGAATAATTGAGGTCAAATGGGTCGATTATAATTTTCTTCAACCAAGAGTAGGTTGTGACAAAAAAGGCTTTGAGTAAATCAAAGCCTTATAACTTTATAAGCTAACACCGATATTACTCACGCCTTCATCACGCAGCTCTGCGCGTAAGTCTTTAATCAGGTCGATATCACGCTCTTCGGCTTCACGCAGCGGACGGAAGATCGCCCATTGTACGTCCCATTCACCACAAACCGCTTCATTCTGTTTTTGGTTCTCGTTAGTGATCTCTTCACCGGTTTGAGCTTCTTCAAGTTGAGCAACCGTCATCACCGACTGCTGACTCACCTTGTGCATATTATCAAACAAGTAGTCCCTGTCTAGCAAACCGTGAAGTAGGTGCGACAGTGACACACACGCATCAATCGCTGGGTAAACACCGTAAAAGTCAAAGTCTTCAGAACTTGGAATGATCTCTTCAAGTTTTTCGAGTTGGCGTTCAAAGTTCACTTTGGCCGTTTTTACAGTAAGCTGCTCCCAGATGCTATCCAACACATCGCGGTAAACACGCGCCTGAGCAAACTCTGTGCTATCACAAAACATCGCATAATTTGGGTACATACGTTCACACAGGCTCGCCATAAAGGTAATCTGTTTCCATGGTTCTAACTTCTCAAGACGAAGCTGAAGAGGATTCTGTAGCATAGAGACTCTTAGGGTCTGTTGACCTAGTTGCTGAATTAGACAGCGAAAGTGTACTTGATAACCTGCAGGGAAAAAAGCAAGCCGATGAACAATTTCACTCATAAGTTGTATCTACTCACTGAAGATAATCCATATTACCTCGCGCTATTGGATCAATTGACGTTACCTGATATAGAAATCACCTCTGATAAGGAACAAGCGACGATTCTTTTGGCTTCCCCACCATTAGCGGCAAAGTGCTTTGACGAGTTTTCTAATGTCGAATGGGTGCAATCTATCTACGCTGGCGTCGACGCTCTTGTTCCATGTCTAGAGAGCTTTTCTGGTGAGTTGACCAATGTTAAAGGTATCTTCGGCCAGCAAATTTCTGAGTACGTCCTTGGCTATAGCATTGAACACTACCGTCACTTTACGCACTACCACCAGCAACAAATGCAAAAAGCTTGGTCACCAAAGCCTTATCAATCTCTGACAGGCAAGAAAATGGTGATTCTAGGTACAGGTTCGATAGGCTCCTATCTCGCCAATACAGCTAAAGCGTTTTCGATCGTGCCTATTGGTATTAATCGCAGTGGTATCCCAAGTAAAGGTTCACCATTTGCGTCAACTTACCATATTCAAGAGCTAGCTACCGCCTTGGAACAAGCGGATATTGTCGTCAACACATTACCCAACACGCCTGAAACACGACATATTCTAAATAGCGACAGCTTATCTCACTGTAAAGGCGCGCTACTGTTCAACGTTGGTCGCGGCAGCGCGCTTGAGCAGCAAGGTCTACTAGAAGCTCTTGAATCTGAATCAATTAGCCATGCTTTCCTCGATGTGTTTGAGCAAGAGCCACTAGATAATTCACATCCTTATTGGCAACACCCGAATATCACCATCACACCGCATATTGCTGCGCTCAGCTTTCCTGAGCAGGTGGTGGATATTTTTGCGGAAAACTATCAACGTTGGAGAGATGGGTTTGGCTTAATTAACACTGTGGATTTGGATAAAGGCTACTAGTGCCGAGAAAGAGATATGTTGGATGATTTACTGCAGCAAGTAAGAGCTTGTCGGTTGTGTGAAGAGAGCTTGCCCCTTGGCGCAAATCCAGTCATACAAGCTTCTGAAGCTGCAAAGTTATTGATTATCGGCCAAGCTCCTGGAACTCGCGTTCATGAAACCTCAATACCTTGGAATGACCCAAGCGGTAACAGGTTAAGAGAGTGGCTAGAGCTCGATAAAGAGATCTTTTACGATGAAAATCAGGTAGCTATTATGCCAATGGGCTTGTGCTATCCGGGTAAAGGGAAAAGTGGTGACCTACCACCAAGAAAAGAGTGCGCTCCTAAGTGGCACCAAGCGGTATTAGATCAGCTACCCAATGTCGGCATGACAGTACTGATTGGCCAGTACGCGCAAAACTATTATTTGAGCGACAAGCCCAAGACTCTGACGGAAACCGTGCAACAATGGCAGCGTTGGGCACCAAATTATTTACCACTGCCCCACCCTTCACCAAGAAACACATTATGGCTAAAGAAGAATCCATGGTTTGAAGCGGAAGTCGTGCCCTATATTCGCGACTACGTGCATCAACACCTACGGAGCTAGCTAACGAGCAGATACAAAAAACGGAGACCGAAGTCTCCGTTTTCAATTTCACTATGAATAGCGAGAGGGATGATTACATCATACCGCCCATGCCACCCATACCGCCCATGCCACCCATATCAGGCATTGCAGGAGCGTCTTTAGCTGGAAGGTCAGTAACCATAGCTTCAGTTGTGATCATAAGACCCGCTACTGATGCTGCAAATTGAAGTGCAGAGCGAGTTACTTTAGTTGGATCTAGGATACCCATCTCGATCATATCACCGTACACACCAGTTGCAGCGTTGTAACCGTAGTTACCGTCGCCTGCGCGAACATTGTTAGCAACAACAGACTCTTCATCACCTGCGTTCTTAGTGATTTGACGGATTGGTGCTTCCATTGCACGTAGTGCGACACGGATACCAACGTTTTGTTCTTCGTTGTCACCTTCAAGGTTAGCAACTTTAGATGCTGCGCGAATAAGTGCTACGCCACCACCAGCAACTACACCTTCTTCAACCGCTGCGCGAGTTGCGTGAAGTGCGTCTTCTACGCGGTCTTTCTTCTCTTTCATTTCAACTTCAGTTGCTGCACCAACTTTGATTACTGCAACACCGCCAGCTAGCTTAGCTACGCGCTCTTGTAGTTTCTCTTTGTCGTAATCTGAAGTTGCGTCTTCGATTTGCTGACGGATTTGAGCAACGCGACCTTGGATCATTGCTTCTTCACCCGCACCATCGATAATAGTTGAGTTTTCTTTAGTGATAGTCACACGCTTAGCTTGACCTAGGTCTTCTAAAACCACTTTCTCTAGCTCTAGACCGATCTCTTCAGAAATCACTGTACCGCCAGTTAGGATAGCGATGTCTTGTAGCATTGCTTTACGACGGTCACCAAAACCAGGCGCTTTAACAGCGGCTACTTTCACGATACCACGCATGTTGTTCACAACTAGAGTCGCTAGCGCTTCGCCTTCTACATCTTCAGCGATGATTAGAAGTGGACGAGATGCTTTGGCTACCGCTTCCAGAGTTGGAAGAAGTTCGCGGATATTCGATACTTTCTTATCGATCAGTAGGATGAATGGGCTTTCTAGATCAACGCTGCCAGATTCTTGGTTGTTGATGAAGTAAGGAGATAGGTAACCACGGTCGAACTGCATACCTTCTACTACGTCTAGCTCATCTTGTAGAGCCTGACCTTCTTCAACAGTGATAACACCATCACGACCGACTTTTTCCATCGCTTCAGCAATAATGTTACCTACTGTTGCGTCAGAGTTTGCAGAAATAGTACCAACCTGTGCAATAGCCTTAGTATCAGCACATGGCACAGATAACGCTTTTAGCTCTTCAACCGCTGCAACAACAGCTTTGTCGATACCGCGCTTAAGATCCATTGGGTTCATGCCCGCAGCGACTGCTTTAAGGCCTTCGTTTACGATAGCTTGAGCAAGTACTGTTGCTGTCGTTGTTCCGTCACCCGCAGCGTCGTTTGCTTGAGACGCTACTTCTTTAACCATTTGCGCGCCCATGTTTTGGAACTTGTCTTCAAGTTCGATTTCGCGCGCTACAGATACACCATCTTTAGTAATCGTTGGTGCACCGAAAGATTTATCTAGAACTACGTTACGACCTTTAGGGCCTAGTGTTACTTTTACTGCGTCAGCCAGAACGTTTACACCTTCTAGCATTTTAATACGTGCGTCATTACCAAATTTAACGTCTTTAGCAGCCATCTTTAGTTTCCTTTTCTAAATTCTGTTTAATGATTTCAAATTGAACCTGAGCAAAAAATTACTCAATGATTGCTATTACTCAACGATCGCCATGATGTCGTTTTCAGACATCACTAGCACTTCTTTACCGTCGATTTTTTCAGTTTTAGTGCCGTAGCCTTCAGCGAAGATAACCGTGTCGCCAACTTTTACGTCCAACGGTAGTACTGTACCGTTTTCTAGAATGCGGCCTTTACCTACAGCTAGAACTACGCCGCGAGTTGATTTCTCTGCAGCAGAACCAGTTAGAACGATGCCACCAGCTGACTTAGATTCAACTTCTTGGCGCTCAACGATAACTCGGTCGTGTAATGGACGAATATTCATCGGGTGTCTCTCCTGAAAATTTCCATGTTTGATTTGATAAACGGCTTTCAAAGCCTTGTGGTAACTATATGAGGGACGGATTAAGTAAACCCAAGGGGGAATAGGATTTTTTTTGTGATCGAGTTCAGAGATACGAGTGGCGAGTGGCGAGTGGCGAGTGGCGAGTGGCGAGTGGCGAGTGGCGAGTGGCGAGTGGCGAGTTATTGTTTTTACAAATCAGGTCAAGTCAAATACTAACTACAATCTTCGGAGCTAGACGCTCGTAGCTCGAAACTGCTTCCAAAAACAAAAGCACCCCACAAGTTTTACAACAAGTGAGGTGTTTAATTTTATCTATGTGGTGAAGTTAGTCTTCTTCACGACGAAATGCGAAACGGACTAATACAATTACAACACCTAGCATACCACCCAATAGCGTACCTAAAATCGCGATTAGAGCACGCTTAGGTTTATCACGGGTTATGGGTTGCTCAACATTCTCTAAGAAACGGAACGTTTGGAATTGAATTGAACGGTCGATTTTAAGGTTTTCAAGCATATTCAGCTTAGCATTGATTTGTTGAAGGCGAGGCTCTACAATACTTAAATTTTTGACTGACTCCAACGCTTTAACCTTCGCTTCCAGTGCTTTAGTACCTAAATCAATTCCGAAAATTTCTTTATCGCTATTCGTCTGAATTGGCTGGATCACATTCGCTGCCTTAGCAATGTCTAATGCATACTTCGAACGCTCAGCTTCTACTAACAGCTTGTTTCTAGCCTGTGTCTCTAAGATTCGTTTTTGTTGCACTAATTCATTGTGCTTGCCTTTAACAATTGCTTGCAAATTGTTCAGTGCATCCTGATGGACTTTTTCTTTAATGACGTTGATATAGTTTGTAAGTAATAGAAAACTGCTTTCCTTCGTTGTTGACTGGAAGCTAATGTCATAAGGCGAGAATTCCGACTTCTTATTTACAGCACTGGCTGAGATTTTTTGAAACCATTCGGAATACAGTTTCCTAGCAGCTTCTTTAAAAGTATCCGTATCAAGTTGGTCTTTAAACACTTGAAACTCTTGGCTCGAGTCTAGAAATCGACGCTTATTATCACTTGAATTAAAAGCATCAATAAAACGTTGAAATAGAACTTCTGTATCAACTAGATCATCAAGTTCTTCACTGACCAGTACCGTACCATCTTCTTGATAGATATCAAAAACAGGCTGATACTGCTTTACCTGTTGTTGGTAGGCTGACATATCTTGAAGTTGAGCTTGAGACACTCTAGCCGTTGACGACCACCATTCCTGAGAAAATAAGGCAAAGGATACCGCAGCGAAAGCGAATATTATTGTCGTTAAAATAATGGTAACTTTGCCATCCCAGAGCGCTTTAAACAGCTCTCTAAGATCAATTTCATCATTGCTTTGATAAGAAGGGGGAACTTGAGGTGAATATTGCTGGTTAGCAACAGGTGCTTGGTTTGGCCCGCTCACTGGTCATCCTTTAATTAGTCACAGCACCTAGAATGGCGCTAAATTTATACTAACTCGAGTTTACCATAGCGAAAATGATGAGCACAGTCTGAGCCAAAATCTTTATGTTTTTCATTACCTCCACTCATCCAACGAGATAACATCAGCTAACGACTGTTCGTCTGACTCAACGACATCGCCATCTAACACAACTTGGAATTTAATCATTTGCGAAACTAGCTCACGCATTAAGACCATATTAGCGTGGTTAGGGTTTTTGCATGTGCTGACAACGCGGTCGATATGACTTTGCTGCGCCCATAGTCTCTCTTGCATCTCTTCAGAAGCTGAGAGGATCATTTCTTCGCACATGTCTTGCTTGAGTTGAGAAAAGGCATCAGGGTTATTTTGTGCAAGCTCCATCAACTCATCAAAAGAAGGTAATGTTTGACTGATTAATGGTGTTCTCATAATGCCTCCTCATACACTGATTGAAATATCAGCAACTCATTTAAGGATAGGTGATCATGAAAACAATGACAGGTGGGATAATTCCGAGTCTCAAAAGTAAGAATTCTTAAGGCAGTGTAGGCTTAATCACACTCCGCGCGAAATTCGGTACGCACAGCGCCTTTCACCTTGGACTATATGCTCTGTTCGTTCTATCAAGCAGTCAGCACCAAGTAGCTTGTTAAAGACATTCAGCTCAGACTGACAAAGAGACGGGCAACGCGTCGCAGCTTTACAGATAGGACAGTGGTTTTCAATCATAACGTATCCAGATTCCGTCTTCTCTAACTCAGCCATATAGCCTTCTTGCTGGCGCAACTCAACGAGCTTAAGTAAACGAGCTTCCAGTTCAGAATATTCGCTTAACTGACTTAGGTAATTATGAAAGGTTTGCTTTTCCCTTTCATCGGCGACCTTTTGTAGCCCTTTTTTACCGAACAAACTCTCAACCGCGTCTATAACTTGAACCGTCAGTTCACCGTGACGATCAGCAAACCCTTTGTGTCCTTCAGAAGTAAGGGACCAATGTCTGGTTGGCCGGCCAACTTTTATTTTACGGTCTTCAAAGGTAAGCACGCCTTGAGACTCAAGAGCTTGTAGGTGCTGGCGAGCCCCCATTGTCGTCATAGATAACTCTTGTGCCAATTGTTTTACCGTAACCGCACCGTTGGTTTTGATTAACTGTAAAATTTTATCCGTGCTTTTCATATTTACTTCCTCAATCACTAGGTAATTATGAGGGAAGCCATTTATAAAGCAAACGCTTTACATGCCTAGAATGACTCTGATACAAGGTACGTCATTGGTACCAGCGTTTTAGTGCGAGTATAGCGTTCGAATAAACCTTTCAACGAGTTAGGAAGCTCCTGACGGTCAATCGTCTTAAAGCCATGTTGCGCATAAAAGCCTTCAATGTGCGGATAGGCAAAACAATAATCGCCCTCAGCTAGCACATGATGCAAACAATAGCACATCAGCTCATGTCCAAGCCCTTGTCCCCTAAAATCAGGGACAACAAGCATCCCCGTCAGCAATCGATATTGTTCAATAGTTCGAAAGCGGACAACTGCTGCCATTTGGTTTTCCATGTAGCCGACCAAAATTAGCTCATCCTTTTTGGCCTTGCCGGATGGATAAAAGGATTTGTATAGCCTCGATACTAAAGGCAGCTTCATCGGGTCCAGTTGCTCAATATGCATTACACTCATTATCACCAATCTCGATTTGAGGTAGAATGAGCGCAGTTTAGATTACTCGATAAAACCAATGCAAATTACAGCTAACGCCGACCTACGTCCTTATCATACTTTTTCCATTTCTCAGCAGTGTGCCTTCCTTGTTGAGGTCAACTCTATTGATGAGCTAAAACAGGTTTACCTGAATGCGGAATGGAGAGCTTTACCTAAGCTGGTGCTGGGTAAAGGCAGCAATATGCTCTTTACTGAAAAGTATCAAGGTATGGTGATCATCAATTCATTACTTGGCAAAGAAGTCACTGAATCTGACACTCACTGGTATTTGCATATATCTGGTGGTGAAGATTGGCCTTCTCTTGTCCAGTGGACGGTTGAAAGTGGTTATCCAGGTTTAGAAAACTTAGCTCTTATTCCGGGTTGTGCCGGCAGTGCACCAATCCAGAACATTGGTGCTTACGGTGTTGAGCTAAAAGATATTTGTGAGTATGTCGATATTCTCTATTTAGAGACGTTCACAGTTAAGCGACTGAGCGTAGCGGAATGTCAATTTGGTTATCGCGACTCTATTTTTAAACACCAATTATATCAAAAGGCTGTGATCATTGCGGTTGGCCTTAAACTCGCTAAAGATTGGCAACCAAATATCGAGTATGGGCCTCTAAAATCTTTGGCTTCAACAGATCTGACCGCCCAACAGATATTTGATCGCGTATGCCAAATTCGTATGGAGAAACTCCCAGATCCAGCTGTAACAGGCAATGCCGGTAGCTTCTTCAAAAACCCGGTCATTTCTCAAGACCACTTTGAGCAATTAAAGAATCAATTTCCCGAAATTGTTGCCTATCCTGCTGATAACGGAATGAAAGTCGCCGCTGGTTGGTTGATCGATCAGTGTCAGCTAAAAGGCACGTCAGTTGGTGGCGCTCAAGTCCACCCAATGCAAGCGCTAGTGCTGATAAACCAGAACCACGCAACAGCGGAAGATATTATTCAACTTGCCGCTAAGGTTCGAACTGCGGTGTTAAGTCGCTATCAAATCGAGCTTGAACATGAAGTTCGCTTTATGGGCGCGAAACAAGAAACCTACTTACAAGACATCTTGGAGAAGCAGTCATGAAGGACCACTCTGCAAAATTATCGATATTAAAAACGCTTTCCCAAGGAGACTTTCACTCAGGTGAAGAGCTTGGTGAGCAACTTGGTGTTTCTCGCGCTGCCGTGAGTAAACATATCAAAGGCATTCAAGAATGGGGCGTCGATATCTTTCGCGTACAAGGCAAAGGCTACCAACTAGCGAAACCCATGCAGTTGCTTGACCAAGAAGAGTTAAACCAAGCCCTAACGACGCCCGTTGAGCTTATTCCTATTATTGATTCGACCAACCAATACTTACTTGAGCGCGCGGACAGCTTAGAGTCAGGAACAGTATGTTTAGCTGAATATCAGGCTAAAGGGCGCGGACGCCGTGGCCGAGAGTGGATTTCCCCTTTTGGGTCTAATCTATACCTTTCGATGTTTTGGCGCTTAGATGCGGGCATGGCAGCGGCGATGGGGCTAAGCTTAGTGGTTGGCGTTGCTATCGTTGAGGCACTAGAAGAGATTGGTTTAGAGGGCGTAAAGCTTAAGTGGCCTAATGATCTTTATTATCAAGATAAAAAGCTCGCCGGCATTTTAGTTGAGATGTCAGGCCAAGCGGGAGCAGCCGCAAACCTTGTTATTGGCATGGGTATGAACCTGATGATGTCTGATAAAACGGAAGGTATTACTCAGCCGTGGTCAAGCCTGTCTGAAGTGGATGAGAGTCAGAATATCGACCGTAACCAACTGGCTATCACTATGATTAAAACCTTGAATAAGTCACTCGCTGATTATGAACTTCAAGGAATGTCAGGCTTTGTTGAAAGATGGAATCGACTCGATAACTTCTTAGGACGCCCGATCAAACTTATCATGGGGCCAAGAGAAGTTTCGGGCATTTCAAAAGGTATCAATGAACAAGGCGCGGTACTTTTAGAGACCGAACAAGGAATCGAAAGCTATATTGGTGGGGAGATAAGTCTTAGAGCTTCGAGTAGCGAGTAACTAGCTTCGAAGCTTAATAATAAATGCACCAAGCATTCGACTTAAATGTAAGCACTCTTCAGCCATATCCTCACCAATATGCCGAGGAACATATTTAATCTCAATAGCAATAAGTAGCTGGGTTCTTAACTCAGCTAGTGAGCCCTTAGCAATGCTCAGAAAGTGTGCTTTTTCTTTGTTTGAATGTCTTTCCATTCCTTCAGCTATATTACTTGGTACTGAAAGGCCCGAACGACAAATTTGATCTTTAAAACCATAATCTCGATTTTGCTTAAATGATTTGTAGACTAAACAACTTAAAGAGAAGCTTCTTTGCCATATGGCTAACTGTTCATGTTTCATGATGGACATCGACGAATGTGATATCCAATTATTGTTATAGTCTTTTCTTATACGAGAAAATGAAAATAGTACTAAACCGTGTGACCAAGTAACAATCTAGTGGGAAAAATTACGGCTATCTAAGCTCTACACTAGAAACTCGTAGCTAGAAACTCGAAACTGCTTTGTTCTTTTGCTAATATCCCTATCCACTTTAAGTAAAGGTTACCCATCCAATATGATGACTCATAGGAATTTATTCGAACAACTTCCTACCTTGGCGCAAGATCCAGCTCAATTCGAGACTTTATACGCAGCCAAAGACTTTCGAACTCGCTTAATTGAAGCGATTCGTCAGGCAAGTAAACGAATCTACCTTGTGGCTCTTTACTTAGAAGATGATGAGGCTGGTCGAGAAATTTTGACCGAACTTTATCAAGCCAAACAGCGCAATCCAGGCTTAGATATTAATGTCTGTGTCGACTGGCACCGTGCCCAACGTGGTTTAATTGGTGCTGAGCCTGGCGAAACCAATGCTACAATGTATAAGTCATTTGCCGAGAACTACGAACATAAGATCCCAGTTTACGGAATTCCTGTTCGTGGCCGTGAAGTATTTGGCGTACTACACCTCAAAGGCTTTATTGTTGATGATCAGGTCATCTACAGTGGCGCAAGCTTAAACAATATCTACCTCAACTATAAAGATCGTTACCGCTTTGACCGCTACCATATGCTAAGCAACAGAGCGTTAGCAGACAGTATGGTGGAGTTCATTCAATCAGAGATGATTGCTCACCCTGCGGTAAATGACTTAGCGTGCCCAAGTAAACCTGAAACTAAAGAGATCAAAGCTCAAATTCGCCAGCTACGAGCATCGTTAGCCAAATCGAGCTACCAATTTGAGTCTCAAGAAGTTTCTGCTGAACAAGTCGCTGTCACTCCTATCGTAGGTGTCGGTAAAAAGCGTAACAAACTTAACCAAGGTATCAACCAGCTTCTAGCCCAAGCAAAAGATGAAATTTTCATCTGTACGCCTTACTTTAATTTCCCACGCAGCGTGGCAAAAGAAGTGAAGAAAGCGATCAAGCGTGGCGTAAAAGTAACGATTGTTGTTGGTGATAAGACAGCTAATGACTTCTATATCTCACCAGAAGAAGATTTCCGCACCATTGGTGGCTTACCTTACTTGTATGAACGTAACTTACGCCAATTTGCCAAAGCTAATGAGGCGAATATTGCCAGCCGTAAACTATCTATCCACCTTTGGAAGCACGAAGAAAACAGTTTCCACTTAAAAGGCATTTGGGTTGATAAACGCTATATGCTGATTACGGGTAATAACCTTAACCCGCGTGCATGGAAGCTAGACTTAGAAAACGCTATCTTCATTCAAGACAACTATCATCACCTAACACCTCAGTTTGAAAAAGAGGTGGAAAACATTCTTCAGCATACTGAGCTAATCTGCACATACAGGCAGCTAGAGAAGTTTGAAGATTACCCAGATGCGGTGCAGAAGCTGATGCGTAAGATTACCCGTGTGAAAGCGGATCGGGTTTTGAAGCAGATACTATAGACAAAAGAAAAGCTCCTAACGGAGCTTTTTTATCTAGTGGACAGTATCTATAGCTAACTCTTCTTCATGAAGCTTTTGCCAAACAAGATCACCAATCCCATCTGTTGGATTAAAATCTGTAGGCGCATTGAGCAATAATTCACGAATACGTTCATGCTCGAAATTATGGCAAGCTTCATCTAGCTCCTGAAGTAATGACTTGTACTCCTCAAACGGCAAAAAACGCTCCTGAGCAGTCATAATCCTAGGGTGGGCGGTTTCGCCAACATTATCCCCAATAAGCAACTCTTCGAATAACTTTTCTCCAGGTCTCAAGCCAGAAAATTGAATTTCAATATCCCCATACCGATTATCTTCAGTTTTAACTTCAAGGCCTGAAAGCTTAATGAGATTTTCTGCTAAGTCCGTTATACGAACAGGTTCTCCCATATCAAGTACGAATACGTCCCCGCCCTTACCCATGGCACCTGCCTGAATAACCAGCTGAGCAGCTTCAGGTATGGTCATGAAGTAGCGAATAATATCCTTATGCGTGACCGTAACGGGTCCTCCACTAGCAATCTGCTTCTTGAATAGTGGGATAACAGACCCCGAAGAGCCCAATACATTACCAAAGCGAACCATGCAGAATCGAGTACCTCTGCCTTTAAGATTTTCTTGTTCAGATAATGCTTGAAGGGCAAGCTCAGCCATTCTTTTGGTCGTGCCCATTACATTAGTAGGGCGCACTGCCTTGTCAGTAGATATTAAGACGAATGACTCAACTCCGGCCTCGATTGCTGCCGTAGCAGCATAATAAGTGCCAAACACATTGTTTCTAACACCTTCTACGACGTTGTACTCAACTAAAGGAACATGCTTGTAGGCGGCTGCATGATAAACAGTATCGACACTAAAACTCTTCATGGTTGTGGCTAGTCGATTAAATCGTTGGACAGACCCTAAGAGTGGAATAATTTTCACCTGAATATCTTCATCAAGCGCAATACTCGAAAGCTCGCGATCTACTTGATATAGACCAAACTCTGAAAGTTCAAATAAAATCAGAACCTTAGGTTTCTGACGAATGATTTGCCGACAAAGCTCAGAACCTATAGAGCCACCAGCGCCAGTAACCATCACAACTTTATTTTTGATATTTGATTCCATCAAAGACTGTTGTGGGATAACAGGGTCGCGTCCTAATAGATCCTCAATTGCCACATCCTTTAATTCATCAATATTCGCTTTGCCTTCTACGATATCCTGCATATCAGGTACAGTTAAAACTTCTGCAGCAAGTGGGACAAGAGAATCAAGGATTTCTTTACGACGAGCTCTAGAAGCACTTGGTACAGCTAGAAGAATCTGACTGACATCATGCTTATAAATTAACTTGGATGCTCCTTCAATGTCACATACATGCAATCCTAGGATCATTGTATTTTCAAGGGTCTTATCTTGGTCAATAAAACCAACGACTTTATGAGTTTCAGAGTTTCTCATTGCCAATGCAAGTTGACGGCCAGCAGCTCCGGCTCCATAAATAAGAACACTCTTTCTCCCCTTACCATTCATTTGGTTAACCAAGACGCGAACAATAAGCCGCGAACCGCCACAAAGCAAACACAAAAACGTACCGTAAATAATAGGTACAGAACGTGGAACAGATGCATCAAAGTAAAATGCTAAAAAAGCCACTGACACAGCTGATATTAAGGTACCCATACTAACTACAGCCAAAGCGTGGAAGGTTAAATACCTTAATACTGCTCGATACAATCCGAGCCTAGTAAAGACTATTAATGTAATTGCTATCGTACCTAGAAGAACATATCTATTGAGAACGTCATCAAGGGGCTTGATATGGCCAATACGTGTCCAATAAGCAGCATAAAAAGATGCTACGATGAAAATCGTATCAATAAAGATACTAATTAAGCGTTTGTTGAAACGAGAGAGATTCCAGATAAAATTAAGCCTAGCCATAAAGTTCACTTACAACAAAAGGACCAGACTTGTGCTGGCGTCCAAATTAAATTTTGAAAATAGCATAGGTTATTTTACTGCATCCCCACGACCACCACCAGTTGCAGTCGCAACAATGTATCCCAAGTAACTCTTCAAAGTTAGAGTCTCGATCATTTTCCGATCAGTCTGCGCTAGTAGTTCAGGGGTGGACATATCAATATTTTGAATTTGAGCAAGACCAGTAATCCCTGGTAAAACATCATAAATCCCCAAACTATCGCGCTCAAAGATTAGCTCTTTTTGATTGTACAAATTGGGACGGGGGCCTACCAAGCTCATTTCTCCTCTAAGCACATTGATCAATTGTGGCAATTCATCAATCTTAGTTTTACGTAAAAAAGTGCCAAACTTGGTTATAGAAGCAGAACTAGCAAGGTGACTTGCTACAGATTGAGTATCTACCGACATCGTGCGAAACTTGATGAGTTTAAATGGCTTTTTGTTTCGGCCTACACGCTCTTGGATAAATATGGGTGAGCCAGTATCGAAAAAACCAATAACAGCAACGATAACAAGTAGAGGCCATAGAAAAAGCAACCCAAGAAAAGCTGCAAAGAAATCAATCAAACGAATCATGTGTACCACTTTTTTTAGATTGTAGGAAAGCTTTGGCCGCTTGCTTAAAGCCTTCACGCAAAGTTTGAGGAGGGGTCCACGCTAAGGTTTTTTTTGTATATGTAAGGTCAATTTTTAAGGAACCAATCAATCTTTCAACTTTAGCTGATTTATTGAGCAACTTACCAAAAAATCTGTAGCATCCAAGAGGAAAAGGCAACTGCAAAGTAGATTTACCTAGAGCTGTAGCCATTTCAAATACCATGTCGGAAGTAGAAATATCTGAGTCATCAGAAACAAGAAAAACTTGATTTGCGGCTTTTGGGTGCACTGAGCATAAGACTATTAGATCAGTCAAATTGGTCACTGATACCATACTTCGTTTATTAGAGGTAATCGATGCAAAAGGTAGTGGAACGCCTTTGTTTACAATATTCAGTAGCGAAGAGAAATTGCCTTGTACATTCATACCATATACCAAAGGAGGCCTAATAATTACTAACTCCATATCCGATGTACGGATCAGCTCGATAAGCAATTCCTCTGCTTTTGCCTTAGAACGAGCATATGCGTCTTCAGGTGAAGGGACTGAGGATTCATTGAAACTCTCACCTGACATTGTAGATTCACCTAGCACTTTGACTGAACTGATAAAAATGAACCGTCTTACACCAGCCGTTATCGCCTGCCTAGCTAAATTGATAGTTGCAAGAACATTTGTTTCAAAAACAAGGTCTTCATTTTGATTGTCAGATGAAGAAATAGCAGCAGCATGGATAATTATATCACAATCGCGAAGTGGCTCTGATAGGTCTGAGCTTTTAGTCAGTTCGCAAGGAAAATAATCACCATCTGTCGTGAAAGTACGCCCAACAAGCCTCAATGACGATATACCGCGGAAAGCTTCGACTAGGTGACGACCGATAAAACCTGAGTAGCCCGTTATAAGTATGTTATTTTTTAAGCACATCACAAATAAACCTGATTAGGAACATAGGATAGGATATTAGTAGGCGCTTCCGAACATATGAATGTCGGATAAACCTTTGCAACCAGCGCAGGTGTAGTTTACTCATTACCGGATTGAAATAATTTTCATTATCCGCTATCTGAGAAATAAAGCCCCCACATGTGAATCCATACTTCAACGAAGAAACTTTCTCTTGAGCCCTCAAGAGAAAACGCTCTTGCAACGGAGTCCCCATTCCACAGATGATAACATCGACACTTTTTAACGCCAAATCGTCTATTGCATCTTCCATGCTCTGGACATTGAAGTACCCACTAATGGCACACGCGACTTTTATGCTGGGGTATTTAGATTCGATCTTTGATCTTGCAACAGTGACTTCTTCCTGAGTTCCCCCAACAATAGCGACATTCCAAGACTCTTTTTCGGCATGACTAAAAACTATTGGCGCTAAAGACGTGTAGTCGAAGCTAAGGCGCTCGATTTTGGTTCGGTGTATAAGATTATAAAGTTTAACTAATAATATCCCGTCTGCATAAATCGCGCCAAATTTTTCCAAATCCGACCCAACCTCATCTTTAAGGATATAATAAGAATACGGATTAGCAAATGTAATAATTTTAGCACCTTTATCTGGTGAAAAGTTAAAAGTGGAACTGAGATTCATTTAGATACTTCCAAGCGATCGTAGTCGAAACAAGACCTAAGGTACATGAGTGTAACGATAACACAAACACTAATATAAAATAACCCCATAGTAAACGCTTGTAGAGACATAAGAATTATAAGAGGTCTAGCGCTTGGGCTTTTATACGCGCAAAAGACAATATAGGTAATAAAGAAAAAACAACTTACTAAGCCATAATCCGTTATTAGCCGTAGCCACATCGAATGGAACAAAAATGAATGTAAACCTTCTGCTCCCATCTTCTCAACAAGGTGACCAATAAAAAAACCTAAATAGGGGTCAGTATCACGCAAAGGATATCCTGGAGAAAAACCGAAGAATAACTGGGAGACGTTGGCATTCTTAATCGTTTCTGAAAAACTTAAAAGCATTTGAAATCTGTCAAGATCGATATAATCAGAGAGAATACTCATCCTTTGTAGTACAATATAAAATCCAGCAACTGAAAAACCGCCCACAAGCAATATAGAGAGAATATCTCTCCATTTAAAATTATAAATAAAACTTAATATAATAAAGCAGCCTATGCTCGTTTTTGATTGAGTTGCTAGTATAGATAATGCGATCAGAGATAAGTCGACATAGTAGTGCCTCCCTCTTTTCAGGGTAAAAAGAGCACACAAACCTAATAAAACAAAAATCGCATCATAGTTAGTTTCACTTATTACACTTGGTCTAACGACAAAGCCATTTACAAAGAAATATCTAATCAGGAAATCAGTTATTATCATAACACTCATCCATCTAGATAAGACCAGAAATCGAGATAAATGTGGCCCTGGGATTATAGAGAAAAAAGCTCCAAGAACCAGAAAATATATTGGCAACTTAGCCGAGACGATGAAAGGACCAATGTAAAATATTTCACTCCCACTGTGATTAACTTGATTACTTAAATTACTAATCAATAAGCTAATCACCATTACAATCCCTAAATAGAAAACTGGAATAAATCTGGGGTTATAATCAACTTCCCTTTTCGAAAAAAAGAATATAAGAACTAATCCCAAAAGAGCAAACTGAAGATCAAAAAAATATTTCGTAGTTTGATTACCTAAAAAGTACTTATATGAAAAAGCTAAAATTGGTATATATAAATATGAAAACCTAATTATTGACTCTGAAATTCTAATCTTCATATCTTCTCTGAAATCGATTTAACACCAAATAAATTTTTTACTGCTAATAGAAAACTATTCGGTAGCAATAGAACAGGTATGATAGTGATAATTAATTTTATAGTTTTTAAAATATCTCTTTTGTTTTTGTAAAATCTTGAGACATCTTTAATAGAAAGTATAAAATCACCATTCACAGCATGTTCGAAAGCAGTCTTTTTGTACAATAGACTTGGATCTGTTTCATATATTTCTGCTAAATCGGCAAGAAAATCGTCAAGCTTATAAGTTTCACCGGTAGATAATGAGTCATGGTATTCTTCGTTAAGAATGCGCTCTCTACGTAGGAAAAATGCAATTTCATGTGCATGCCTCGCTTTCACATCATAGTGAACTTTGCGAGTAAGGGAGCGATCTGCAAACCTGTAGTTATACAGTTTCTCGGGTATATTACCTCCTTCGGTAAAGTCTAGCATTCTCAAAATCCAGTCGTAATCCTCTCCTGGGCATCCTGTGAAATATTCTCTATATCCTCCAACAAGCTCAATAATCCGACGTCTGACCATAACTGACGATCCACACCAAGGAACCTGAGATGATTCATTTACCAAACTAGCTAGCTCATGTGGTAGTAATGGGTAGGATTCACCACCTACGATTCGACCTGTTTCATCACACCTATTGATTGCAGTACCGACAAAGCCAACCTCTTTATTATTTAGCAGATAATCAACTTGACGTTCAACCTTATCTAGTTTGATCCAATCATCTGCATCTAAAAATGAAATAAAATCCCCTTTAGATGCAGACAATAAGCGATTGAACGTGGCGAGGTAACCCAAGTTCTCAATATTTTTCTCTAAACGGACGTTCTTATAGTGTTTAGCATATTCAGAGATAATAGTGGCAGTATTGTCTGCTGAGCAGTCATCAATAACTAAAATTTCAACGTTCTTATAAGTTTGATTTACCGCTGAGTCTAAAGCAGCACGGATGTATCGCTCCGCATTGTAGGCTGCGATACATATTGTGACGATAGGTTGGTTACTTGCTTTCAAACAACTGTTCATAATTCTTTCGTTCAAATACTTCCAACTTCCCACCATGGGTTGCATTAAATATCTTTCGGCCATCGGCTTCAAAGATTACTTTCATCATCTTATAAGAATTTAAAACTCGATCTAAATGAGGATCATGCCACTTTTTTCCTGCACCAAAGTAGTCTGGGTGGAAATGGTTAATATCATCTTCCGTTGATGTTATGTCATTTCCTTCAACTTTAGCAGATTCAGGTATTTCATAGTTGAAATCCATTCCAATAAGGTAAACTTCTGAAAATCCGAGGTAGTACGCCAATTGAAAATTGATCATCGTGACCGACTGTCCACAAAAAACTCGCTCACTAACATCTGCAGAAAACCGAGGGACACAGTAATTAGGGCTATGTTCGACATAGAAACCTTCATTCATCCGAAAAAAAGCGACGTTATCTCTATTCTTTATGTATGACTTGTAATTAACAGGAAAGAATTTGTAATCAACCTTGTAATCATTGATATCTTGGATATTGTCCTGCATGACATGAGAATCTTCTACAACATAGAAAGTTGGTACGAACCCACTCTCTCTTGTTTTGTAAAATATCCCATTAACACCAAAGGAGTACTCATTGGATAGCTTGTTCAAATCAGCCTTGTTAAGGCTTGGTCCATTACCAATAATAAAACATCTCTCACCTTTAAACTTGTCCTTAAGTTCTCTCAACTTACTTTTACTATGTCTTCTAAACCAAAAAGGTTCTTCAAAAAGTCCATAAGGTATGTTTTCCTTTTTTAGGAAAATCTTAGCAATATTTCTTATTGCACTTGAATAGTATAAGCTCACGATTTATTCCTGATTATTTTCTTCATTATCTCATCTTCAATATATTTAAAGCCCTGATTGGTGTAATGTATATTGTCAGATGTTAGATTCATTATATCTTCATCACTGAACCAACGAAGAGATATATGATTTAGTCTTGAGCAAACAATGTCATCAAATTTCATTTGCTCATTTAAATTTGAAGGCCTCTTCCTCCAATAATTACCACTCCATTCATTAATAACTCTATTGATATTTATATATATGATGTTATTTTTCTGTTCTAATATTGGCAAAACGACATTTTTCAATAAATTTTCATTCATAAAATGGTATGTTCTCTCACCTTCATATTCACCTCCGGAATAATTGGCATGCTCGGAGAAAAAGCTATCAATTTCCATATCTTTGATAATTTCTCTTTTCGATGATAACATTTTTTCATATGAGGACTTAGGGCGAGGAGCAAAATCGACCACACCACAGTGTAAAATTATATGGTCATAAGAAGACAAATCAATTTTCTTCGACAAATAGATAAAATCGAGCAAACTAGTATGTTCTTTGGGACATAAATATACATCACATGCATAGTTCCTAATTAGTCGACCAGCATAAGAAGAAAATGGATTTCTTTTGTTTATGAAACGAGTTACTTCATATCCTCTTGAATCGGTGAAGATTAATACTTTCTTCCTCTTAAGTAGAATATTTATTGTTTTAAAAGAAAGCGCTATATTACCCCAGAAAAAAGAAAGAATTTCTTCCAAAAGTTTATTAGCTTTTATTTTAATGGTTGAATTAATTGCCATACTTATATCCCTTAAAGAGAATACACTTAATATATTCAATAAAACCTAATCCCATCATGTTTAGGCTTAGTTTCACCGGATACCAATTGTTATACATCGCTTGTATGACCATTTGAACGATGAGCACTCCTAAGACACCGTACGATGGTGCAAATAGGTACGCCAAGAAAACAAAACTACCACTTGAGATAATTGAGGGTATAAGAAATGGAACCTTGTTAGTGCTCATGTATATCTGGCTATGAATTGCATGATGCATCTCAGCTAGATACATCAAGCTCATGATCGCATAAAATGAGCCGGCTAACAATTGCTTATCTGGTGCTAACAGTGTAATCAATTCCCCCCCAATAAAGAACAAACCTAACATTCCAGAGATCTGTAACATTATGCATAGCCGAATATTCTGAGTTGTAAACATTCTTAGCTTCTTCAGTTCATTCAGAGCATACATACTGTACACTTGAGGTAGTTTGGAGTAAATTGGTGCTTGAGAAACTTGTCGAATAAAAAGTAATAGTCGTTGTGTAAGCATGAAGCTAGCCGCAAGCTTAGGGCTTGAAAATTGAGCTATAACAATAGAGCCTCCATAGTTTGCAACATACCCACCAAACTGAATAAGCCCCAACCTCCAAGCGGGAGCCCAAATTTCTTGAAATAAAGTACGATTAAAAAACAAAAATGATGCTTTTGCTTCCGGATACTCATTTGAGATATAGCCCTTAGCCTTATTGCCAAAGTAGATATAGAGTATCAAGCTCGAGAGAAGTTCGATTATAAATGGTAACAATAACCCCCCTTCGAAAAGAAGTGATATAGAGATGAGAGCAAGTTTCAACATATTGACCCTCGCTTCGGCATATCTAACTAAAGCAACATAGTTCAAACCACAAAGTATAGAGCTCCACCTTATCTGGTTAATAGCAATGTAGATCCTTATGGCGATGACATAAAACAAAGAAGCCATAAGCTCGGGGTTGTCCAACTGCTTCGAGATATTTTCACTCAGGATTGGAAAAGCTATTATGCAGAATGTGACAGCAAAAGATGAAATAGCTAAGTAAACCACTCTTGCTGTAGAGTAGAGCTCAGAGAAAACCATGCCGTTTTGAGCGTCTTGACTTGAACGAAGCAGTGAGACGACTCTCACTAATGTCGGTCCAACCCCAACATCAATCAGCAGAGTGAGCCCCATCAGCATATACAGAAGAAACCATAGGGCAGTTTCTGTATCATTGAACTTGATTAGTACAATTGGAAGTAGAAGTATAGCACCTCCAAATTGCACAAAATAGGAAGCCCATGTAGCCACTACTGGGCTATTAATGATCTTTCTAAAGCTCATTATCAGACCGACGATTGTTAGTATAGTTGTATATATTTCTTATCATGGAGCACAAGTATTGCAATGACGATTTGATGTACCTGAAGAAAATACGTATTCGACTTACTTTTAGGTCTGATTCCGGCAATCTATTTTTATCACTCAAGAAATAATTATTAGTATCAAAGTAATAGCAAGAGCCTAAAAGATTTTGCCTTTGAGAAAACTGAATATCCTCCAGTTCAGACCAATGTAAATTTTCATCAAGTGGACTTTTAGCATATAAATGCTTCTTAACAAGGAGAACACCCCCTTGCGAGTACCACCAATTACTCCATTTATCGTAACTTGGTAAAACCAGGTCTAAACGAAAAGTGGACTCTGGAAAGCTAGAGAATAAATTCCAATCACTAATCCTACCTTTATTTGGCCCTATGTTTGGCATTGAAAGAATATCAAAGTAATTGCCGTATTTTTTCATTCTAGAGTACCAACCATTTGGCAACGTGAATCTATCATGGAAAACTAAAACATTATTATTTTTGCATTCTCTGATAATTTTGTTCTTTTTCTTAGATATGGGAGCTCTCATATCTTCACTAGAAACATCTTCTAGAACCGATACATGTCTGATTTGATGTTCGTTGGGCTTATAATCACCACATACCAATATCTCAAAATTTGGTATTTCTTGCTCGATTATACTATCAATCAGTCTACTAACCTTACTGCTTTCTTTGCCTGAGCTAACAATACCAAAGCTCCAAGACGAAATGTCATCACATTGAGGCAGAGTTGGCTCTGTCTTTCGAAAGCTATAAGTTCTTACTCTTCCGACTATTTTATCATCAACAAGTACATAGCGACCATTCAAAGAGGTTGACACCATATACATCAATTGAGAGTGTGATCGGGTAAAACAACCATGATGCTCAGATACCGTTGCATTTATTCGTAAAACACCACCATTTTTCAATAATGTATCGACATCTTTCAGAATATATTTTGCCTTGGGTTGTCTGTCTAAAATAAAATTCAAAGTCGCCAACTGAAGGCTTTCGGGCTCAACTTTATATTTATTTATTATACGAATAGTGTGACTAATATCAGGCTTAGATAGGTAAAGTATCTTATTTTTTGAGGTTAATTTTTTTCTATATCCCCATACGAGTTCTTCAAACACAGACAGCTCCGTCCTAATTAAAAGTTTGTAGCTTTATTAACTAACTCAGGTATGTTTAAAAATAACTCTAGGTCACTTGGAATGCCTAGACCATACATCCCTCTCCCCTCTTCGCCTATATTGTATACACCTATCTTCGCTGCGCTAGAATTGACTAAGAAAGTATATACTGGAGCCACATAAAACTCTCCATTACTACGAATATTGTCCTCGATCATTTCATCCGCATATCGACAAAAATCTGAGCCTCTTTTGAAATTGTATATTCCTACTGTAGCCTCGTCAGATACTACAACTTTCTCTACAACCTCGGTAACAAGTGATTCAGAGTTTACTTTTGCGTATGACCACTTAGGATCATCAGCTTTCATCGTCAACATAGATCCGTCGAGATTGCGATCTGCCATATCCTTGATGTAGGCATTAATATCAGCATCTATCCACTGATCAGAATTTGCGATCATAAGTGGAGAGTTGTTATTAATATATTCCCTAGCTTTCAGTACTGTAATTGCTGCGCCTTCAGTAACACCGTCAATACCAATTATTTCAAAATTCTCGCAAGCATTACTAAACACACGCCTAAGTTCATATTTTTCAATATGTTCATTTTGACAAACAAATATAAATCGATGTTCACATTGAGGCTTAAGATTATTTATTACAACCTCAATCATATGCTTTCCATGCACATCAATAAGGGGCTTTGGAAGAGAGTACCCTGCGTTAGCGAAACGACTTCCTTTACCAGCCATAGGAACTACTATATTTAACACTATCTTTCTTCCTCTAAATATTTATCGTTCAACGCTCCCGGCAATTTTGCAACCACTGTGATCGTATCGTCAAGCGCTTCAAAGTCTGTATATTCGCCTGGTAGTATTTTCAGTATATCGCCTTCATTAAGGAGAATGTTGTTCATTCGAGCTAAACCCGAAACTATGACTGTAATTTCCGTTGCAATTTTATGACAATGAGAGGCCTCCTTATCTCCTTTTTTAAACTTTTGAACTGCTATTTCAACATCTGTAGTGTTATAAAGCGATGGTTCAAAACCGCCTACAAACCATCCTCTTACAAAATCATTTAAATTACTCTTGTTCATTTTTTTTCTCATAAAGGTAAGCGTCCATACTGACCATTTCTAAGTTTTCAGTCCAACGAATGACGTCAGTACCTAGTAAAGAGCTACCGTCAATCTCTAACTCAAACTCTATGACACTTTGATATTCTTTTGAAGCAAAGATGTCTTTCGCTTTAAAGCTCAGTGATTTTGATTCATCAAAAATACTAGCAATATAGTCACCTACCTCCTCAATTCCTTGCAGTCTAACACTAGGGTCTGTTAGACGGAAGTTTGGGGAAAAGAATGATTTAACATCTTGGATTTTTTTATCGTTAAATGCATGAACATACTGCTCAGTTTTCTTTAGCAACAAGTCAGCAGTACTATCTTTTTCAGATGCTACTTTATCTTCATAGCTTACCAAAGCATGCTCATCATTTATATGAAAGTAATGTTTTTTATCAATAGGTATCGCTTTCACTATACCTTCATTCAAGATTACCTCATTAATAGTTGGAGAAATATAAAACAGATCATTGGTCTTCACATCTTTACGAATCATATTTTTTGCAGCGTCTAAAAATAGTCGAGCGTTTTTAAAGAAATAAATACCGGCAATTGCATTTTTACTAATCGGGTCTTTCTCTGCAGTTTGTACTACACCCCCCTCCCGATTAACTTTAACATACGACCATTTGGGGTGGATTGCTTCAAACGTTAGCACCCCAGCATCGCAGCCTTTGCTAATAAATTCATCAAAGTATGGAGCTAAATCGAAGTCAAGTACTTGCTCGAAACTGGAAATGACTAAAGGTTTATCAAGGTCTAATTTCTCTATCGCAAGTAATGCTGAACAGGCTGCACCTTTTGTATCCCCATTAATTATACACAGCTCTACATCATCTGATAGAAGGGGAATTACATTGTTGAGTTTATACTTCTCTACTTCTAATTTTGGTACTGCAACAACTATTTTTTTATCCATGCTTAGAGTGATAAATGGCTTAGCTGCTCGCTCTATGAGCAATTCACCACCTACATCACTTAATATTTTCGGAAAGGCATTAGTAGTGTTAGTAGCAAAAGTATTCTTTCCAGCTAGGGGAATTAAGATATTAATCATTTATATTTTCCACCTTTTCAATAAAATTAATGATGGCATCGTACGTTACATCATTTACAGTATCCACTCTTAAAACGTGAGCTCCTGCTGCTCGAGCTGCGCGTAAACCATTTTCATTGTCCTCGACAATAACGCACTCATCTGGCTTCAAGCCTAACTTTTCTATTGCTAGATTATAGATTTCAGGATCAGGCTTACCATTTGCAACATCTTGATTTGACAAAAAGAATTCTAAATAATCGGCTAAAGCAGCTTTATCCATCATAACTTTAACTGTATTTCTAACTGAATTAGATGCGACTGCCAACTTATAACCATTTTCTTTTAGTTTTGATAATGCATATTGATGGTGAAAAACAGGCTTACAGAGTTGATGTGTAATATCCATTGTATACTGCTGTTTCATTTCATTAATGAAAGGATGCAGTGATTCTGGTAATACGTGAGTTTTAGAAAGCATTTTGAGCTTTTGCCCAGTAGACAAACCATCGAATGTCACTAAATGGTCGTGTCGACTAATCGTAAGGCCAAATATATCTAACGCCTTATTTAGTGCATCATAATGCCAATCTTTTGCATCAATTAAAACTCCGTCCATATCGAAGATGATTGCTTTAATATTTCTTTTCATTTGAAGTATTCCATTGCCTTGTCAGGAAAATCCGTGCATATACTTACTTTTTTCATAAATTTTATGTTTTTACTAAGGTACTGTTTGAGATCAGACCAGTACCTATCATGTTCTCTACCATGTAATTCTGGAGATACAAGAGCAACATATTTACCATCATTAAGAAAACCATCAACTGCACATAAATTCAATGTGTCGTCAATAAAATTATCTACCCATACACCATAACACTCTGAATATAATATGGGCTCCTTTTCTAAATTTGAATATCTTGTGTAAAAATTCAAATTTTCATTCATATAACCAAGCATGTCAGGGATAGACATATCGAAGAAAAAATGAGGATTCCTCAATGGATTTCCTTGAACTTCCTTTTGTAAACCATCTGACTTAACATTTAGCGCTAATGTTATTTCCTTATTATTTGCAACAAGCTTTAGAAAATCTACGTAACTCAAACTATTTTCATTTGGGATATCATGGCTAATTACTAGCTTTTCTCCATAGTCTCGTAAGTCAGTTTCTATACCAAATCCATTGTCAATTGCGCGCATAAATGCAACGCGCATGTTTTTTTCTTCTGGAGTCACCCAAAAACCGCGATGTGCAATAATATCAATCATAGATTTCAATATGTCCAAACATAGCCAATACAAAAAAAGTGTTTCAATAAAAAGCTGAGCAATTGTAAATCATTGCTCAAACGCAAGCGAGAATGGTATCTTGGAAGCATAAAGACTTCCATCACAATTCTGTGATCGCTGTACTCATTATGCAATTTGTGACTTCACTGCTGACATCACATCCGTACCGCATCCACAAGATTAACGTATCAAGCTATAGGCATCCATATATACCCAGTAAAATTGACGCACTCATTGAGTTCTATTGAAGTTACAGAGTAGAATACTCACGTTCATTTTTAATCCAGAGAATTAAGGTATGTCAGCAAAAGCTTTAGAATTAGCTCCACCTACAATACTAGGCGAATCTCCGTTGTGGCATAGTGCTAGACAGAGTTGGTTTTTTATTGACATTGTAGAGCAAAGGCTCCTTGAGATACCATTCCATTCCGTTCAAAAACTAGATTTCAAAATGAAAACGATACACCTACCAATGCAGGTAACATGCTTAATCTTAGGCTCGGATGGCAACCTGTTATTGATCTCGAAGCAAGGTTTGTTTTCGTTTAACGTTGATACTCATCAAATATGCCTATTAGCAACATTGCCCGTGAAAGAGGGCCTCAGAACCAACGACGGATGTGTTGGAATCGATGGAAAAATATGGTTCGGTACTATGGAAACTACGCCTACAGGACAAAATGGTAGCGTATATTCTGTTGCGCCCTCACTTCATGTATCCGAGCACTCCCTTAATATTGGTATTCCAAATACATTCGCTTGTTCCCCTTGTCATCAACATATGCTAATCAGCGATTCCTATTGTAAAAAGATATACAAACATTCCTACATTGATGGAGAATTAGATTTGATCGGCCAAGAGTTCTTCGACTTATCAAAAAGCTGTTCGACTCCCGATGGTGGAGCGTTTGATGTAGAGGGTAACTTATGGGTTGCACTCTGGGGGGGAGCTAAGGTCGCATGCCTAGATCAGCATGGAACGGTTATTGATGAGCTACCCTTACCCATTCTTCAACCTAGCAGCTGCTGTTTCGGTGGTCCAGACGGGAAGCATCTATTAATTACAAGCGCTAGGGAGTCTATGTCTGATCACGAACTAAATGCCTCCCCCTTATCTGGCAGTATATTCATTCACGAACTTAATGTAAGAGGGCTAGATGTCCCAGCATTTAAACTGGAGAAATCATGTTAGCTAGTGTCGTAATTAGGACCCTTAACGAAGAAAAATATCTAGATGAACTACTATCTTCTATTTCAAAACAAAATTGCAACTTAGTCGAATTAGAAATAGTGATTATTGACTCAGGATCGTCGGATAGAACACTCGAAATTGCGAGAAGTTATGGCGCAAGAATAACTTCAATCAGCAAAGAAGAATTTACTTTTGGTCGTTCCCTGAACCTTGGATGTAACTTTGCCAAAGGAGATTACCTAGTGTTCATAAGTGGACACTGTATCCCCGCCTCAAACGATTGGCTAGATGAGTTATGCCGCCCACTGATTGAAGGCAGCACTCAGTATTCCTACGGACGCCAAATAGGGCGAGACAGTACAAAATTCTCAGAACAATGCCATTTTGACAAATGGTTTCCTGAATACAGCAAGGTTCCCCAGGATGGATATTTTTGTAACAACGCTAATGCAGCAATAACTCGCAGTGTCTGGAATCAATATAAATTTTGTGAGATGTTAACTGGGTTAGAGGATATGCATCTAGCCAAAAGGCTTATATCTAACGGCGGAAAAGTAGCTTATGTAGCCAATGCGTCAGTCTACCACATACATGACGAATCATGGAAACAAGTCCGCACTCGTTACGAAAGAGAAGCATATGCCCTAAAGGATATAATGCCGGATGTACACTTTTCTCTTAGTGATGTCTTCAGATACTACATTTCTAGTGTTCTGAGTGACAGCGCCTCAGCGATAAGAAAGAAGTGTTTCTTACGTAACTTTATCGATATTCTACTATTTAGATTCAATCATTATTGGGGAACCTATATAGGAAATCATGAAGTGCGTAAACTATCTAAACAGAAAAAGTTAATGTATTTCTATCCTAAAAATTTAGAAAAAGGAAAATATCATGACTAAAAAAATCGTTGCTCTACTTCCGATGAAAGCTAACAGCGAGCGCGTTAAAGGTAAGAACTTTAGACTACTTGAAGGAAAACCTTTATTTCAGTGGATCCTAGACGCTCTATTATCTGTTGAGGAAATAGATGAAGTAATAATTAACACTGATGCTCGTGACATATTATTAAATAACGGGCTAAAGGAGAGTAATAGAGTTACTATTAGAGACAGAAAGCCTGAACTTTGTGGCGACTTTGTAAGTATGAATAACATAATATCTGACGATATAAAGGCTACCAACGCCGATATATACATTATGACTCATACAACAAATCCATTAATAAAACCAAGTACAATTAAAGCCGGATTAAAGAAGTTAATCGAAAACCCTAAAAATGATTCTCTCTTTAGCGTTAATAAAACCCAGACGCGTTTTTATCGTGAGGATGCTAGCGCAGTCAATCATGATCCAAACAATCTAATTCGTACCCAGGATCTCGAAGCATGGTATGAAGAAAACTCATGCTTATACTTCTTCACTAAAGAGTCTTTCGCTAGCACCAACGCTCGTATTGGGCAAAAACCATTAATGATGGAAACTCCTCCTCTGGAGTCATTTGATATCGATGAGCCTCATGATTGGGATGTTGTTGCTGCACTAGCATCTTATAATACTACTAAGATTTAACAAACACTTAATGGAGTAGAAATGAAAGTATTAGTTACCTGCCCACCGATGCTAGGAATGCTCAACGAATTTATTGAGCCAGCCAAACAGTTAGGGATAAATCTTGTACCTGCACAGACTACCCAAACACTGTCTGAAGACGAATTAATTGCCATGCTTCCACACTACGATGGATGGATTATTGGAGATGATCCAGCGACAAAAAAAGTCTTCGAGGCAGGTGTTAGTGGCAATTTGAAAGCCGCTGTCAAATGGGGTATCGGCGTTGACAACGTGGACTTTGAAGCTTGTAGAGAACTCAGCATTCCAATCACCAATACACCCAACATGTTTGGTGGAGAGGTGGCTGACTTAGGGATGTCTATGTTGCTTTCACTTGCCCGCCAAACACATTATGTTGATAGAGAGATTCGCAATAATTTTTCTTGGCCGAAGCCATCAGGTATGAGCATATCAGGCAAACATATCGGAATCGTGGGCTTTGGTGATATTGGCCAAAGCTTAGTTAAGAGACTTAGTGGTTTCGATGTCTCTGCAACGGTTTATGACCCAATGGTAGAAGGGACTAAAGGTTATGGTTTTATACAACGTAAGTCATTCCCTGAAGGCATTGCAGAATGTGACTTTCTGATACTAACGTGCTCTCTAAATGAGAATAATTTTCACATGATAAACCGTGAAGTACTTTCTCTAATGAAAAAAGGCTCGATGATTGTCAATGTGGCACGAGGTCCATTGATTGACGAAGACGAACTTATCATGGCATTGGATAGCGGTCATATTTCAGCAGCAGGGCTAGATGTTTTTGAAGAGGAACCTTTACCTGTGGATTCTCGACTACGTACGATGCCCCAATGTATATTCGGGTCACATAATGGTTCAAATACGAAAGAAGGTGTTCGTAGAGCTACATATAAAGCATTAGAAGAGATTGCATCTTTTCTATTAGGTAAGACAAAATGACAAATAAGCTCAATAAGTGGGCTCTAGTTACTGGAGCTCACGGAGGTATTGGAAAAGCACTAGTCCAAGAGTTTGCCAATAAAGGCTACTTTGTTATTGCAACTGACATAAAGGAAGAAGCAAATAACTTTGATGAGCTGGATAACGTTTTTTTCTTAAAACTAGATTTGGAAAATATAGCTCTAAGTGAAAGCTTCAGTAGTACATTCTATAAGAATGTAAAAACCATTACATCTGGTGCTAATATAAATACTTTGATAAATAACGCTGCGATACAGCTACTATCTCCTACAGAGACATTAACTAGAGAACAGTGGACATCTAGCTTCAATGTTAATCTGACCGCGCCATTTTTTTTGTCTCAGCTATTTTTACCAGATTTGATAAAAGAATGCGGCTCCATTGTCAATATTAGTAGTATACACGCAACACAAACAAAAAAAGAATTTGTTGCTTACGCTACAACTAAAGCTGCTTTGAGCGCTATGACGAGAAATATGGTACTAGATATCGGTAATCAAGTGCGTATAAATGCTATAGAACCTGCAGCGATAGCAACTGATATGTTAAAGGCAGGTTTCGAAGGAAAAGAAGATAAATACCGCCAACTTGAATCTTTTCATCCGATGGGGCGCGTTGGCACTCCCATTGAAGTGGCTAAATTGGCAAGCTTTCTTGCATCTGAAGATGCTGGTTTTGTCCAGGGTGCATGCATTAGTGCTAGCGGTGGTATCAGTGGGTGCCTAAGTGATCCCGACTAAACCTCACTAGTTATCTGCATTTAGATAGAATCTATCTTATTACTTTAAATAACTTTTATCAGAGATATATTTATGATCATCGTAACAGGCGGCGCTGGCATGATTGGCAGCAACATCGTTAAAGCATTAAATGAAAAAGGCATTAACGACATTTTGGTAGTCGACAATCTTAAGAACGGTAAAAAGTTCCAGAACTTGGTTGATTTAGACATCACAGATTACATGGACCGTGACGATTTTCTAACTCAAGTCATGGCTGGTGATGACTTTGGGCCTATCGAAGCTATCTTCCATGAAGGTGCTTGTTCTGCTACGACTGAATGGGATGGCAAATACATGATGCTCAATAACTATGAGTATTCAAAAGAGCTACTGCATTTCTGTCTAGAACGTGAAATCCCATTCCTTTATGCTTCTTCAGCTGCGACTTACGGTGAAACAGATACTTTCATTGAAGAGAAACAGTACGAAGGTGCACTAAACGTATACGGCTACTCAAAGCAGCAGTTTGATAACTATGTACGCCGTATTTGGCAAGATGCAAAAGAGCATGGTGAGCAATTGTCTCAGATTACGGGCTTCCGTTACTTCAACGTTTATGGTCCACGTGAGCAACACAAAGGCTCAATGGCATCTGTTGCCTTCCATCTAAACAACCAGATGAATGCAGGCGAAAATCCAAAGCTATTTGCTGGTAGCGAGACTTTCAAACGTGACTTCGTTTACGTCGGTGATGTTGCAGCAGTAAACTTATCGTTTTTGGAAAGCGGCCAATCAGGCATCTTTAACCTAGGTACAGGTAACGCCGAATCTTTCGAAGAAGTCGCTAAAGCTGTGATTAAGTTCCATGGTAAGGGTGAAGTAGAAACGATCCCATTCCCTGAGCACCTTAAAGGCGCATACCAAGAATTTACTCAAGCAGACCTAACAAAACTGCGTGCAGCAGGCTGTGAACACCAGTTCAAAACAGTCGCCGAAGGCGTTGCTGAATATATGAGCTTGATTAACAGCTGATCGAACTATTTGCTGATTGAAAGCCAAGGCGTTATCTTAGCAATAACTCTTGGCTTTTTTCTTTTCTTGTCAGATAAAGGTTTTTCGTGACTACAGATCGCAACGACTACGACCCTAAAGCATATAACCCAACATTCCAGAAAGCGTTCCTTGCTCCCAAACATTGGGGTACATGGCTTGGGCTATTAATTGGGTTACCTATTTCTTTACTGCCTAATTCAGTTAGGGCTTCAGTGGCATCCTTTGTCGCTAAGAAACTGTGTAAAAAGCAAAAAGGCTCTATTCAAAAAGCTCGTATTAACTTATCACTTTGCTTCCCAGAAAAATCTGAGCAAGAGCGTGAAGCCATCCTAGAAAAATGCTTAACGACAGCCGGAGCATTTCTACTTGGCTTTCCCGCTATTACTCTGAGAAGTAAAAAATGGCTTGAAAAGCAGTCTGAGATAAAGGGAATTGAACACCTTCACACACTAAGAGAGAGCGGTCAAAGTGTTATTTTGCTTCTGCCACATTCTTGGTGTATTGATATCCCAGCAATATTACTGGCATCGCGTGGGTTGCCTGTATCTGGAATAGTCAATAGCCAGAAGAACCCTGTTACCGACTGGTTGATGCATAAACAGCGAGTTCAATATGGTGGTCGAGTTTATCACCGAAGTGGTGGCATTAAACCGTTCATTAAATCGGTAAAAGATGGCTATTTGGGTTACTACTTACCGGACCAAGACCACGGCCCCGAACAAAGCATTTTCGTTGATTTCTTCGCGACAGAAAAAGCCACACTCCCGGGGCTAGGTAAGCTAGCTAAAGTGAGCCGCGCTAAAATTGTTCCGACTTTTGCCAGCTACAATATCGAAACTGGCAAGTATGAGATTGAGATAAAAGCGCCGATTGAGGAGTTATCTGGCGACGAACATAAAGACGCTCGAGTCATGAATGAAGTGGTCGAGCAATTTGTCAGTCCGCGTCCAGAGCAATATATGTGGATACTTAAATTACTCAAGACGCGCAGAGATGGCAATGATCCCTATGTCGGTTATTAATCATAGATTGACCACGCACATGCGTGGTCTTACTTTATGTAAGGTAGACGCTTAAAGTCAGTAATAATGTTGCCTAAATGAGGATTAAGCGCCTCACCTGAAGTCACCTTCTGATACATAGCAACATACGCTTTCGCCATTACATCCGCGTTAAACAAATCTTGTGCATATTCATGGCAAATAGTCGGAGTAAAGTTTGAAGAACTACCTACAGCTTCAATAAGCTCTGATTGTTTATCAGATAAAAAACCGACATCGCGACTCACGAGTTCAGGAAGTGAGCCATAAGGAGTACCAAACACAGGACAACCAAAGTAGAGACTTTCTGTAATTGCAAGTCCAAAAGGTTCATGCCAAGTCACAGGGAAGATTAACCCCTTAGATTTAGTCATCACTTGCGACTTAGTCGTATCATCAACCATCCCCAAGAAACGGACATGACGGTCTAGTGTCAAACGAAAGCCCATCTTGAAATTGAGACGATGCCCCCCAAGAACATCGAGTTGCTCACCAGCTCGCTTGGTTATATCAATCGCCCCTTGAACATTCTTAACTCGCCATGCCGCCTTACCTAAAAAGTGAAAGCGCTGTCGATCAGTGTTTAGGTCTGGTTTGAGGTAATTATCCCAGTTCAGACCGTTGTGCACATAGGCTTGCGCTCCATGATTACGTGCGTGCTGCGAAGAGACAAAAATAGTATTTGGATCAATAGGTCCGTTTGAATTGCCGTGTTGAGTCATCACGTAAGGACGCGAGATAGGCTCAACATCACCATGAAAATGCACGACATCGACGTCACTAGGAATTTGATTTTCAAGTGGCATCTCTGAGTTGTACTCGATTACCCTAGCCCAATCACAAACCGTTCCTTTACCAGCAAGAAGCGTAACCTGATGACCTTGTAGATGAAGAGCATAGACAAGATCCCATATTACACGCTCAGTGCCACCGTAATTCACTACAGGCAAAGTCGCATGAGTATAAATCAGTATGTTCATTGGACTCTCTTTACTATTTAGCCGCTAACTTTTTGGTAATCGCACGGTGAACGCACTTGGGAACAAATTGCTCTACTTCACCGCCATGAATTGCGACTTCACGAACAAGAGTAGAAGAAAGAAACGCATACTCTTCAGCAGGTGTTAGAAACAAGCTTTCAAGCTCTGGCTTAAGACGGCGGTACATGGTCGTTAAGCCAAACTCATACTCAAAGTCCATTGTCGTTCTCAAGCCGCGAACCAATATCGTCGCTTTCTTTTCTGTTGCAAAATCAACCAGCAGACCACTAAAGCCATCTACTGATACATTGTTAAGTTCTGAACAGGTTTCTCTCAGCAGTGCTACTCGCTCCTCAAGAGAGAACAACGTATTCTTACTCGGGCTTTCTGCAACACCAATAACGAGGTGATCGAACATACTCGCTGCTCGTTTTACTAAGTCGTAATGACCATTGGTCACTGGATCGAAAGTACCTGGGTAGATGGCGATACGCATAACTATCCTATATATTCCGTTTCTTATTGCACCGCTGGCTTTTCAGCTTGTGGTGCAGTCAATACTTTATCTAATTGCTGCTCGACTAACTCAACAGAGATGTTCGACATTAAGTCAGTTCCTTTTACCCTCGCACCCCAAGGTAAATCAGAGACAACTTTACCATATGTGGCTTCTGCAACTTGATCATAAACAGAAGCCACATATGGCAAACTATTATAAGGTCCTGTTCGGCGAGGGTTGCTATGAACATAGAGACCAATAACAGGTGTGCCTTGAGTTGTCGCAATATGGGCGGGGCCTGAGTCGGGAGCAATCACAACTTCTGCTTTTGAGAGTACCGCCGTTAATTGCTTTAAGTTGGTCTGTCCAACGAGATTATGAATCGATGTCTCGGCAAAGCCTATGATGCTATCTGCTAGGCGATACTCTCTATCAGTAGGGGCACCACAAAGCACGACTTGATAACCTTTTTCAGCCGCATAATCGGCAATACTCGCATAACGCTCGGGAAGCCAATTACGCTCATCTTTACTGGCTGCTGGGCTAATCACAATAAAGGGTTTACCACCAAGTTGATCCAGCGCTGAATAATCGCTCTCTGCAAGGGGGATATCCCACTTTGGCTCTTGGGCAGGACAGTCCAAGTAAAGGGCAAACTGAGCGAAATTGTCAAGGACATGAGGTGCATCTGTTGCAGGCAGTTTAACATTAGTAAATAGCCACTGACCTTCTTTTGCTCTATTCCAACTGAACCCAACTCGCTTTCTGGCTTTTATCCCAAGCGTTAACAGACTTGCTCTCAATGCAACCTGCATATGTAATAGGTAATCAAAGCGCTGCCCTTTAAGCTGCTGCCATACCTCTTGCATTCCTTTAAAACCGCGTTTTTTATCGAAGACAACAACATTAATACCCTCAAGGTCGCCTAATAATTGCGCCTCAATTTTTCCCATTATCCAAGTAATGTTACAACTCGGATAGCGTTGTTGAATCTGCTGCACGACAGAGAGTGCATGGCAAACATCGCCAATCGCAGAGAGCCTCAATACACAGATATTTTGTGGTTCAGGGATCATTTACTCGCTCTCTTGCAAAGGAATCATTGTTCTAACAGCGTCGACGACGGCAGCAGGGGTAATATCTTGAAGGCATGGAGAATATAAATCATCACTGATCTTACATTTATTACCATAACAAGGTACACATTCGCGCGGTGACTGAACCAAACGAATATTACCTACAGTTTGAGCAGGCGTGCCATTGGTATAAAGATTCTTGTCCACATCGACAGACAAGGCGTATGGCCATGGTGACCACATGCTCGCAGGTGCAACACTGATAATCGAAACAATTGGGATTGGGTAGCCCGATGCCATATGCCCAGGTCCGCTGTCAGGACCAACAAAGCCTTGGCTCATCTTTAGTAAGCTCGATGTTTGAGCAAGAGTCAATTGACCAAGAACACTCACTAGATGTGGTGATTCAGGTAAAGAGGCGAGGATCTCTTCCACAATCATTCTATCGCGTGGAATATCAGCCCCAGTCAACACTATCTTGTATCCATCCTCCAATAGCGCTGTTATCACCTCTAGCCAATAGTTAACAGGCCATTGCTTAATTTCATTGGATGATGGCGCATGAACCACAATGAAAGAGTCGGGCAGTTTCTTCATTACCTGATTAGTTAATGCTTCTTCTGGAGAAATGAGTCGAGGTTCGATCTCAACCCCTATCAATTTCAGCATCCGCGCGGCGCGACTCATTTTATGTTCAAAACGATGTTGCTCAACAATATGGTGATTAAAGATAAACTTCTTTAACCAAGCGCCGCCAAGAGACTCATCCACAGCCCCTAGACGCTTTTTCCCAAACACAAAGCTGTAGATAGCAGTGCGATCATTGAGCATTTCATTGACGACAAGATCATAACGCCCACGCTGACGAAGAATACGCAAGTAATCTTTGACCTTTGGACGAGGAGGAATTTCAACCAGTTGATTAATATCTGGGTTAGTACCAAACACCATCTCACCTCTAGCATTCACCAGTACATCTATTTGAGCATTTGGATACGCTGCTCGAAGGCTACGAGTAAAGGTTGTAATCAACAAACTGTCTCCAATGCAGTGTGTTGCGATGACAAGAATCTTTCGATAATTATTTGAGAGGCTCATTTGTGGCAAGTGTTTGATATAATCATCTGTCTAGTATGCCATAAACTGACCAAGTCGAGACAGAGATAGATGTTCAAGCAAACCCAAATTAATAACACCACATACTGGCACGACCCTTTGCTTTTGTCAGAAAATGTTGAACGGGCTTTCTCTATCGAATACTGGCAAGCGAACAATGCCGTGACAGGCAGTGCTCAAGGCCGTGGAACAACTTGGTTTGTACAAGGGGAACAAGGTGAGTTTGCACTAAGGCATTACCGCAGAGGTGGGCTGTTTGGCAAACTCATCAAAGATAGCTATTGGTTTACCTCACTAGAAGATACGCGAGCCTATCAAGAGTTAAAACTATTACGCCATCTGAGCGAATGCGATGTAAATGTGCCCGCTCCTATCGCAGCTCGAGTGACTAAAAGCGGTCTAACCTATCAAGCGGATATTATTGTTCAGCGGATCAGTAATGCTCACGACCTTGTCGGATTGCTATCTCAACAAGCTCTGTCTAAAGAGCTTTTCAAAAAAGTCGGTTGGGAAATAAAGAAAATGCATGATGCAAGCGTCAATCACACCGACCTTAATATTCACAATATTTTAATCGACCAAAGCAACCAAGTTTGGATTATCGACTTTGATAAGTGTAAGGCCGAAGAGAAAGATAGTGGCTGGAAGCAAAGCAATCTAGATAGACTCAAACGTTCTTTTGACAAAGAGCTTCGGCTCGGTACAATCCAACTCCCAGATTATGCTTGGATAAGCCTAGATGAAGGCTATAAAAGCAACGAAGACGTATAAAACCATGAACTTTCGCCACGATATTAATGCCCTGAGAGCTATCGCCGTTGTTAGCGTAGTAATCTTCCATTTTTTCTCGACATACTTACCCGGTGGCTATGTAGGGGTCGATATCTTCTTCGTGATATCCGGCTACTTAATGACTAGGATTATCACGAGCAAATTAGACGAAGGAAACTTTTCCTTTGCTAGCTTCTATGCAGCGAGAGCAAAACGTATTATCCCTGCCTTAGCAGTTATGTGTATGACGATACTAGTTGTATGCCTTTTTTACCTGACACCGTGGGATCTGAGAAAGCTTGGCAAGCACATATTAGTCAGCATTGGCTTTGTATCCAACGTCACTTACTTAAAAGAAAGCGGCTACTTTGACATTGCTGCGCAAAGTAAGTGGCTACTCCACACTTGGTCGCTCTCCGTTGAATGGCAGTTTTACCTTGTTTATCCCGTTTTATTGGTAAGTATAAAAAAGGCTCTACCTAAAGTGAGCCTAAACCTCGCATTGTGGTGTTTAACCATAACGAGCTTTTCGCTTTGTTTATACTATGTTCATAACAACCCAGACCAAGCCTATTACCTATTTCACACCAGAGCATGGGAATTGCTCATTGGCGGTGTAATTGCAACCCAGAAAATTCCTCAGATTTTTTCTCGCAATGTACAATTAGGTCTATCTTTGGTTGGCTTAAGCGCCATAGTCAGTGCTCTATTTCTCTTTGATCACACGACTCCTTGGCCAGGGTTTGGATCACTATTACCCGTTTTGGGGACTGCCCTTGTATTATACGGCAACGCGAGTAGCCCAAATCTTCAATCAAAGTTTGATAATAAATTAATAACCCGCGTAGGATTATGGTCATACTCCATTTACCTATGGCATTGGCCTATTAACGTTTTCATCAAGTCGTTCACTAGCAGCACTCTACTTCTTAATGCCATAGGCATCCTGCTGTCAGTGGTTCTAGGCTGGCTGTCTTACTCAACAATTGAGCAATACAAGCCTATTGTTAAGCATTCTAGAGTTAAGGGATTTTTTACTTTTCCACCCGTAGTCATTATGCTAATCACTGCCATTATTGGACAACTAATCTATGGCAGTGACGGCTTGCTTTGGAGGTTAAGTAAAAACCAACTAATCATCGCTGAGGCTATTCAAGATCGAAACCCAAGAAGTAAACAATGCCATGTAGAGTTTGGGGAAGTCCCCGGGTGTAAATATGGTGATGGAGAAGTGGGTGCCATTGTACTTGGTGATAGCCACGCACAGTCTGTCGTAAGAAGTGTAGAGAAGTCTACGCCAGAGAACGTATCCACTTTAGACTGGACCATGAGCTCATGCCCTACTATTTCTGGAGTCAAAAGAGTTCTACCCGATGGAACTATCTCTGAAGACTGCGGAAACTTTGTTAGTAGCAGTATTGAAAAGATATCAAAGCAGTATCAAGGCGTTCCTGTATTTATAGTGAATAGAACTCCTTTATATCTGTGGGGAGCAAACGATGCAGATTGGAAAGGGGAAAGAGAAAAAGCCAACCTGATTATTGATGAAAAGAGATCATCAGTGATAGATGATAACTACCGCACCAACTTTTTAGCACAGTTTGGATCTACGATATGTCAAATCAGTCAATACTCTCCAGTTGTCGTACTAAAAACAACGCCTGAACTTATCAATAATGTTCCAAAGACTATGTTTAAGAGAGCAATACAAGGTAAAGATGACATAAGGGTTAAGATTCCTGTGTCTGACTACCTATCACGCTCAGAACAGGTAGATGCTTTTTATGCTGATTTAGAGAGTCGATGCGATGTGACGATTATCGACCCGACAGATACTTTCTGCGACCAAGAGTACTGCTATGGCGATGACGAAGGTAGACCACTATACTTCGATGATGACCACCTAAGTGAATATGGTGCGAGTAAGCTAATCCCACTATTTAAAAAAGTATGGGGACAATAGTCCCCCTCGTTTATTCTTCTTTCAATCCGAAAAGCTTTCGCAGTTTTTTCTTCTTTTTGTATATATGACCGCGAATCACCTCGGAAAACGGACGAGTAAAACTAACATCTTTTGCTAGTTTTATTTGCTCTTCAAAAGGCTTATTACCGTGAGACGCAAAGAAACTTTCTAGCACCTTTCTTCCCCAGTCCTTACGACCGCTAGTAGAATAGTGCTTGAGCCAATCTTTGCTTGGTACTAATGTTACTTCTCGGCTCAAGGCTTCAGATAGAGCAAACTGCTCCAATGTATGAGCTTTACAGTCACCGTTACGCAGCGCCTTGATAAGTTGGTCTGCATAGTCAAATGCCTTCAATTGCATTCCGGTAATTCCGATAACAGCCGAAGCCCACATTGTCGACTTGTCATTGACGCTATAAGTCGAACCATCCTCAAGATCAAAGATTTTGTTACGAATAACAGCGTATTCATTAGTGTCAGGCAGAGAGTTGATTGACACTTCAGGAAAAAACATCAGTGACTGCTCTGCAGAGATGGAATCAAAGTAGATATTCGTCGACCGCTCAAAGTACGTATCAGTATCAAGGAAAAGTAACTTATCTTCTTCTTTTAGATCTAACTGTTCACCAATGTACTTTAAGCCTCGATTTTTGATTCTAAAGTGATAAGTATTATTCAGGCTCCACTCACTCTTTTGCTCCGCATTAATTGGGAAAAGATGAATAGGTAACCCCGAAAAATGATCCGTTTCTTCTGCAAGAACAACAACCTCAGGCCTAGAGCTCTCGTCTCCTTGCCAGTTAGCTAAAAAAGACAAGATGCAGAAGTGAGCGCCCTGATAATAGGTCTTATCATTACCATAAATGACAAAAGCTAAGTATTTCTTTGCTGTTCTAGTCATGGTCAGTACTTCGTTACGTTTTCAAATAGAGCTTTTTGCTTTTTACTTAGATGGCTTCGAATATGTGTTCGATAGCCTTCTTTGAACCAACTTCTAACCGTCGCATATAAACCCGAGCTTCTACCACTCAATTCACTCTCAAAGATACCTGTCTTACTACCTTGTCGTACAATTGGCGGATGCGTCCAATAGATATTATATTCTAGCTCTTCTCGCACATTGCCAATAAGCCCATCTATGGGAGCATCTGTAACTGTACTTTCTAAGTAGCCAACCATCTTTTTAGCAAATTCAAGGTCATAAACTAAACCGCCCGTTAATTTATTCGTTGCACACAAATATAAAGACTGATCTTCATTACGGACACTAAGAGGCACTAGATTTGACGCCTCCTCAATATTAATCACGTAGCCAATTTCACCCAAAGCTTCGTTACGGAACTGTTCTAGTATGCTAATGAAGTTCTTATCTAATAACGCATCATCTTCAAGCACAAGCACTTGCGGTATTTGTTCATCAACAACCCTTTTCATCACAAGGTAATGTTTATATAAACAAGACATTTGAGGAAGCGATAAACAACTAGAGAAAAAGTTAGAGCGGATGTCAGGAGTCAAATCGTCAATGTCACCACGAAGCATATATTCATAATCAGTAATACCAATTGCTGGCAAATGACTATCGATATGCTTACGGCGGTCTTCATAACCTTTGCTGACATGAATGATGAATGTTTTAATCACTTAGAACTCTCTATAACTCTGATGATAATATCGATACTGCGCTGAAGCGCACCTTGGTTTTGTTTTACAACGGACAAAGCCGCCCTACCACCTTGCTCTAACTTTTTAGATGACGATAAGCACTCAATAACCTTACAGGATAATTGTTCTTCACTCTCAACAACTTCTAGAGCGCCTGCTGTAATAAGCTGCCGGCCAAGATCGGCAAAGTTATAATAACTTGGACCGGTAATAGTCAACTTAGAGAGCATAGCGGGCTCGATAAAGTTGTGTCCACCAACCTTATCTCCGAGAAGGCTCCCTCCCATAAAAACAAGGTCACTAGCTGCAAGAAACTTGATCATTTCCCCCATAGTATCACCCAAATAGACATCTGTACCTTCAGGTAACCTATCTAAACTTCCACTACTTCGCCTAACCAAAGATAACTGCTCATTTATTACAAGTTCAGCCACAGAATCAAAGCGCTCAGGGTGGCGTGGAACAAGTACAAGTAGTAATTCTGGATGTTCCAATTTTGCAGATTTAAAAGCAGAAAGGATTTGCTCGTCCTCACCGAAATGCGTGCTTGCTGCAACCAAGACCTTACGGTTATCACCAAATTGAAGCTTTAACTCTTGGCCTTGGTGGTATGACTCTTCATCAACTTTCACATCATACTTTATAGAACCAGTATAAATAACCTTTTTACTACTAATTCCTAATTGTCGAAAGCGCTCTGCATCATCACCGTGAACCGTCATTATTGTCGACAGTTTCTGCAATATTGGTGATATCAGTAAGCTAAGCTTCCGATAGTTTGAAAATGACTTCTGAGATAGGCGACCATTCACAAGCATCATAGGTACATTGTGCGAAGCAACAGTATGTATAGTGTTAGGCCATAGCTCTGTTTCAATAATTAGCATTGCTTCAGGCTTAATAACGTTAAGAAACTTACGTACGCACCAAGAGAAATCGATTGGCATATAGCGATGAGTAACATGACTACCCAATTTAGAGACTTGCTCAGCGCCAGTACTGGTTGTCGTAGTGACCAGTAGTTGCTTATCCGGGTATTGCTCGGCTAAGCGACTCACTAACCCCTTACTCGCCAGAACCTCCCCTACAGAAACAGCATGAACCCAAATGACACCTTTTTTCTGAGTATCCAGTTTAGGTGTAAAGCCAAAATGCTCTTTCCATCGCTGGCCAAACTTGGGTTTATTAGGTTTTGAACGATAAAGCCCCCAAAGTAGTAAGGGGCTAACACATGCTAGTAACAAGCTATAAGCTAAGCGAACTAATACAGCCATTAACCCACTACCAAAGCATCGAGTTTAGTAATTGCCTCAATAACCTTCTCTGGCATAAGTTCTTGTAAGCATTTAAGGTGCTGCTTAGGGCAAGTACGTTCAAAACAAGGGCGACATTCAATATCTGTATTTAGAATAGCCAGCTTGTCAGTGAGTGGCGGGGTATATTTCGGAGAGCTGGAACCATATACTGCAACGACGTTACAACCCACCGCAGAGGCGACATGCATTAGTCCTGAGTCATTACTCACAACCGTTTTACATGCACCAATCAAGTCGACAGCTTGAACTAAAGAAGTACTACCCGCTAGGTTGTAGCAATGTTGCTGATTCTCAGGAACGACCTGTTCGATAATGGCAGAAGTCACTTCACGATCCTTTGCTGAACCGAATAGCCAGACTTGGTAGCCCTTACTAATCATCTCTGAAGCCACGCGAGCAAAGTGCCCCTCTGGCCAACGCTTAGCAGGCCCAAACTCAGCTCCTGGGCATAAACCAAGAATCGGACGCTCTTCAGTAAGCCCAAACTGCTGCATTGTTGCTTGCTGAGTATCTGCCTGTAAACTTAAAGCTGGATACGGCAAATCTTTCAACTCACCTAAACACCCACTACCTGTCATCGCAGATTTTGAGTGAGCTAAAGCAACATAGCGCTCTAGCATATACTGGAACGACTTTTTATTGGTGCGAATATCATTGAGAAGGCCAAAACGCATTTCCCCTTTCCAGCCAACTCGTTGAGGAATTTTAGCGAAGAATGGGATCAGAGCTGACTTGGCCGAATTAGGCAAAACATAAGCTTGAGTGTAGTTTGAATTTCTTAATCGCTTACCCATTTGGTAACGAGTTTTGAGGTCAAACTGTCCATGACCAAGTGGCATCTCTAGCGCTTGGTCAACTTGTGGCATTCTCTCAAGGATAGCTTTACACCATGCTGGCGCTAACACGTCTATCTGTGAGTCTGGATATTGTTTCTTAAGTTCAATATACAGACCCTGAGACATGACCATATCACCAACCCAAGAAGGGCCTACGATTAGAATTTTTTCCATTGCTTATTTTTTCTCTAACTGCCCGGATAGCTCGAAGTATCGTTCTAATGTCTTAATGCATACTAACTGCTCTAGCTTCGCATCTTTAAATGGAGCGATATAATCATGAGCATTTCTGACGATTTTTTCTGCTTCTAGTGGATTATCGATGTAATACTGAATCTTTTCTTCAAAGTCAGACCAATCATCTTTCACTTCGATATAATGAACACCCGCTCTAAGAGTGCCTTCCATAAACCAAGTTTCAAACTTCATTTTTGGTGTAACCACTACAGAGTTTGAAGACATAGCCCACTTTAAGTTGGAGGCAACATCATTCCCTTCTAAACAGATCAGGAATTTGTATTGAAGTTGCTCTTCAACAGACATAAATGGCTTTTGCCATTCAGGGTGTTCATCTGAGCAGTTTGACTGGCCAGCATCAACTAAGGGGTGGTCAAACATTTCCTGCATAAATCGAATTCGATGTGGTTGGGTCACCGCACCTCGAAATACCGCACCATTCTTTTTATCAGCGAAACTAAGTCGGTCTTGTACAAAGCGAAAGTGCCTGCGTTTATCTAGCTTGAATAGTACTGAATTGGAGTTATCGCCTTCAATCGGCCTAGCTTTAAAGAGCGTAGGAACGGGTTCTATATGTGTTTCATCGCCAAAGTAATAGTTAAATCGATATGATTTAGGGAAGTAGTGCAGGAATTCTTTTAGATCAAAGTAATAAGATGTATAACCTTTGCGTTTGTAATCGGAAATCTTTGTGAATTGGTTACTAAGTTCAAAATGACTATCAATCTTGCAATAATAATTCACCCGCGCTTGTATCCAATCACTATGATTAGCATAATTATTTTCTAATGAACGCTGGCGAAAATCAAACAAGAATCGTGGTATCAATTCCAAAAAGGCGTGCTTGAGATAGTACAGTATTTTCACTCAATCTCCTTTTTATTTGACAACATCATAGTAACGCTACCGATTATAAACATATAGTAGATTGCGGCTTGGGCATTAATGAATGGCGCATCTGATATATTACAGATTGCAACAAATAGTGCAGGAGGCCACAACAATGCTGAACCATTTTCAATAGAATATACCCTAGAAAGCCAAATAGGATAGACAAGGAAAGTTAGAAAGATGCTGCCACCAACAACACCATAAAGAACAAATTTATCTAAATACCCGTTGTGGAATGTCATAGAGATAAGTCTGTTTACATAAGGCTCAATTTTTTTTTCCTGTTCCAACCTATCAAACTCAACTTTTATATCTGTACCATACCCTACCAATGGGTTACTCAACCATAGGTCACTAGCTATATGGAACATCTGAAGACGCTCCCCAACAGGAGAGTTAAACTTTCCTTCCTTGATTTGGTTATATTCTTGAATGGTTATTTCCACCCTTTTCTCTATGACTGGAAGCTGCGAAACCCCTACTATAGAGACAAAAATTGCAAGCAAAACAAATATCGTCAAAGACTTGCTTTTTTTTTGCGATGCATATATTAGAAGAAATGATGCAACTAATAATAGGGCGATTAGGGGGCCACGAGATTGACTTAGTAATAAACTGACCAAAGAAAGAATAATTGACGAGAGTATAGCAATCAATGATTTCTCTTCGAAATGAGTAAAAAAGAGCCCTAGAGCAGTGAGAAGAATCAAACCGCAAATAGTAGCAAATGGAATTGCATTGATAGGCCAGTCACCACGAAATAAGTGAATATAATATTGATAATAGTAGCCATATAGTACACAGAAAATTGCAGCGACTAAAAGAACCCATTGCATAATATTCTTACTAAACAAACGTCGAGGGGTCACCACTAGTAAAACTAACACAACTAAAGTAGCCCTTAACTCTCTCGAGTCAAACCCATACACCTCGTATGCAATAGCACCAAATAATCCATTGATAAGCAGCAATTTAATCCAAAAACTATTCTTAAAATTATCTTTGATTACCTCAAAGCGAAACTGAAACATGGAAATAGCAGCAATGACCAAAACCATTGGCACCAAACGCATATCTCCATCCCCATCCCACAACATTCCAGTAGTCATCCATGCAACTGGAATAAGAAACAATACTGAGGGGAGTTTCTTACTCTTTATGATATTTAACATTATTAAAAACTCTTAAAACTCGTTTATTTACATGACTCCAAATATATTTTTTATGGCAGTTTTTTATTAAATAGCGCACTTTGTCCATTACCCCTGTACCTTCAGCGTTAATAGCACTCGCAAAAGTACCATTTTTACTCCCTTGCTGAACTAAAGCAGGTTGAGACCAATATATATTGAAGCCAATTACATCACGCATTTCGCTTTGATAGGTATCAATAGGTAAATGAACTGGATATTGATTAAGGTAATTATAGAGTTTCTTTGCCGCCACGTAATCAATAATATAACCACCAGTCATCTTTGTATGACTCGCTAAGTAGATATGCTGATTGCATTTTCGATACTTTAGGGGAACACTAAGATAAGCACTTTCAATATTAACTAAGTAATTTGACTTTCCGTTTAACTCTTGAAGTATTGAATCTAGCTTTTTAGAAAACTCACTAGCTAAGTAAGCATCATCTTCCAACACCAAAGCAAAGGGGATTTTCCTCTCTACTATAGCTTTATAGGTAAGATAGTGTTTATAAAAGCATGACTGCTCTGGTGGCGTTTGGTCACTACCTTTAAAAAGTGTTCCTAAAACGTCCTCTGTCAAATCCTTAATATCACCATCAAGCATATACTCGAAGCGTTCCAGACCTGACTCTGGTAAATGTTTGTCGATATGTTCTCGTCTTTCGTCATATCCTTCACTTACGTGAATAACAAACACATGCTCAATGGGTTGCACCATTTAAGGTATCTCCTACAACAATATGTGGCGAAACAAAGGAACAAATTATATCTTGAGTGTACATATGTTTCACGCAATCTTAGTAATACTGTGTAAGAAAACGGACATCTTGACTTTACTTCTGACAATTACCACAAAAAAACGTATTTCTCTGACCTATCTTCTGCTCTGAGATCGGCTCTGCACAAATTGGGCAAGGCTCACCAGCTTTGCCATACACTTGCAACTCCTGAGCAAAATAGCCCGGTTTTCCATCGGCTTGAGCAAAATCTTTGAGGGTTGTACCCCCTTGTTTGATAGCAGTATTGAGTACTTGCTTAATCTCACTAACAAGTAATGCCCACTCTTTGCTCGTTATATTGCCTGCTGGGCGAGTTGGATGAATTCTGGCGCTAAATAAAGACTCATTGGCGTAGATGTTCCCCACTCCGACAACCACCTTGTTGTCCATAATGAATTGTTTAACTGCAACACGCTTCCCTTTGGCTTTTTCGGCTATGTAGTCAGCATTAAATTCATCTGTTAGCGGCTCAGGCCCCATTGCGCCAAGCGCAGTATGACTGCCATCTTCCGTCCATAACCAAGCTCCAAAACGTCTTGGGTCATTGTAGCGTAGCACTTTACCATTAGTTAGCTTGAGATCGACGTGATCATGTTTGGCTGGTGCAATTTCAGCATTCAGTACTCTCAATGAACCAGACATACCTAAATGGACAATCGCACAGCCTACATCGGTCTCAATCAGCAAGTATTTGGCTCGGCGAGAGATGTTGCGAATAACCTGTCCTTCCATCTGCTTTAACTCTTGGGGAATATCCCAACGCAGCTTTGGCGTGCGAAATGTCAGCTTAGCAACGGTTTCTCCAATCAAGTGTGGAGAGATTCCCATCCGGCTGACTTCTACTTCAGGTAATTCAGGCATGACAATGTCCTATGATGTGGCTATTCAGGCATAAGATAACGAGGTTCGACTGAGATTGCTATCCACTTGCCCTGCCAATTTTTCAGCAGCCAAAACTGCGGAGTTTGGTAAAAAGTGATCCTTTGCGGCTCTTCTTGATCGAAATACCACACCTCGATAGTTTCAGGTGAGCCTAATTGAGGCTTCAAATCATCAAAGCTTTGTTGATTAACTTCTGTACCCACTAGCTCTTGCCAGCGTTTTACGAGGTCAGCTTCTGGAATCGCACTAGGAATAGAGCTTCGCCAACGGCCTTGGTTATTTTCTAGTGACCAATTAGCAAAATGCAGCGCTTGAATATCTTGAGTTGGATTGAGTAGATACGGGTGCTGACTGACAACCGCTGGCTTATCAATTAAGTAGGTTTTGATTAACGTTGGTAAATTCAGCAAACCAATAAAGGCAATAATACCCAGAATCAGGATGTTGTTCCAACGTCGGCGACGGGCAGGTGACACTCGCATGAAAAGAAGTTCCTAGAAGATAGTGACTAGATAATAGCTTCTGCAAAGTGGAAAGACTAGCTAGTGGCGAGTGGCGAGTGGCGAGTGGCGAGTGGCGAGTGGCGAGTGGCGAGAAAAATTTTGCATAAGTAAGCTTTAGTGTCAACTCAATGCTCGTAACTTCAAACTCGGAGGCGAAGCCGCACTCGAAACTCGCAGGACGAAGTCCGAGCTTTCTTCTAGCAATAAAAAACCCAATCATATTGCTATGATTGGGTTTCAATTCACGCTTCCCGAAGGAAGTTCAAAGAAGAATCAATTACTTGATTTTAGCTTCTTTGTACATAACGTGCTGGCGAACTACTGGATCAAATTTCTTGATCTCAAATTTGCCTGGCATGTTACGCTTGTTCTTATCAGTCGTGTAGAAGTGACCAGTACCTGCAGAAGATACTAGACGGATTTTCTCACGTACGCCTTTCTTTGCCATTGTCTATTTCCTCTTAAACGTTTTCGCCGTTTGCACGGATATCAACAAGAACAGCATCGATGCCTTTCTTGTCGATGATACGCATACCTTTAGCAGATAGACGTAGTTTAACAAAACGTTTTTCGCTCTCTACCCAGAAACGATGAGTTTGTAGGTTCGGCAGAAAACGACGCTTAGTAGCATTGCGTGCGTGTGAACGGTTGTTACCCGTTACTGGACGCTTACCAGTTACTTGGCATACTCGTGACATGAATGTCTTCTCCAAAATCGTTTCAGCTCGATATCAACCTTGGTGGCCGAACCTCTCAGTTTCTAAATTAGAAGTTTGAGGTCTTATACCGCTATGGAAACCCATACAAGGCTATCAAAGGTCGCGCATTATACTAACTTGAGTAGCATTGCTCAAGACCCGAACAGATCCTTTTTACAGGTTTTCCTGATCTTTTTTAGGCAGAGCTGATTTATGTGCTAAAAAATGTCGGGGGATTGTAGCAGAAATCAGCGAACTCACAACTAAAAATGTGATTTAAATCCAACCACGTTCTGCGAAGGAAACAATTTCACCATCTCCAACCACAAAATGGTCTAAAACTCGAATATCGACTAAAACCAAAGCATCTATAATACGCCGAGTAATTCTTCGGTCGCTCTGGCTAGGCTCTGCAACGCCTGAAGGGTGATTATGAGCAAGAATTAAAGCGGCTGCATTATGCTCTAATGAACGCTTCACCACCTCTCTAGGATACACAGAGGCCGCATCAATCGTGCCTTGAAATAGTGGCTCACCACAAATCACTCGGTGCTGATTGTCTAAAAATAGTACATAAAACTCTTCACGCTGCTTATCTCTTAGTAATCCGGATAAATAGAGCTTGGTCTGTTCTGGGCTCGTCAACGCTTCACCCCGCTTAAGTGTTTCAGCCAAATAGCGCTGAGTCATCTCTAACGTCGCCTGCAATTGAACAAACTTAGCCACACCTAACCCCTTATGACCACAAAATTCATCAAGATCAGCTGAAAGTAACGCTCTTAGTGAGCCAAATTCTTTAATAAGCTGGTCTGATAACGCTAATACGTTCATTCCCTGCGTTCCGGTGCGCAGAAATATCGCTAACAGCTCAGCATCGGTGAGCGAATGTGGACCATGTGAAAGTAACTTCTCTCGCGGCATGGATTCTTTGGGTAGCGCATTCATTTATAGACTCTCTGGCTGATTTATAGCCAAGAGAGTACTTAAACAACCACGAGCAGCTGAAAGTTAACCGCTGGAACACGAGCTAACTCCTCATAATTAATGTATTAATTACAATCAAAGTAGGCCGTTTGGCGTGCTGACTCATATTTCAACTTCAATATCTCAGATACCGAAACTAGGCACGTAAATAGCAGCCATGGTATCTTACGGGCAGTATTTTTAAGGAAGATCATCATGCAAACACTCGCTGGCAAAAAGATCCTTTTGGGCATTAGTGGTGGCATTGCCGCATATAAATGTGCCGAACTGACACGCCGCCTTATTGAACGAGGCGCCGAAGTTCAAGTTGTCATGACTAAGGCAGCAAAAGAGTTCATTACTCCATTAACCATGCAGGCCGTATCTGGCAGACCAGTATCAGATAGTTTATTAGACCCTGCCGCTGAAGCCTCTATGGGACATATTGAGTTGGCGAAATGGGCAGATTTAGTATTACTTGCTCCCGCTACGGCTGACCTTATCGCGCGAATGAGTGCGGGCATGGGTAATGACTTGCTCACTACACTGGTTTTAGCCACGGACTCCCCTATTGCCGTTTCTCCAGCGATGAATCAACAGATGTATCGTAATCTCGCGACTCAAGAGAATATCGCTACTCTGGAGCGTCGAGGAATGCACATTTGGGGACCGGCTGCAGGCGAGCAAGCGTGTGGGGATGTCGGCCCTGGTCGAATGCTTGAGCCAATGCAGCTTGTTGAGCGCTGTGAACAGTTCTTTGGTGATAAACCTCTGCAAGGTAAGTCAGTACTTATTACTGCTGGGCCTACTCGTGAAGCAATTGATCCTGTACGTTATATCTCTAACCATAGTTCAGGCAAGATGGGCTTCTCATTAGCACAAGCGGCAGCTCAGCTCGGTGCAAAAGTTACTTTGGTCTCAGGCCCAGTGTCACTGGCAACTCCGGCTAACGTTGAGCGCATTAATGTCGATAGTGCTCAAAGCATGTTTGATAACGTGATGGATAACGCAACAAAACACGATATCTTTATCGCTTGTGCCGCCGTGGCTGATTATCGCCCACAAACCATCGCTGAGCAGAAAATCAAAAAGACCGATGATAGTGACCAAATGACGATTACTATGGTCAAGAATCCCGATATCGTTGCTTCTGTCGCCAAGCTTAGCGAATCAAGACCGTTTACTGTTGGCTTTGCAGCAGAAACTCAAGACGTCGAACACTACGCACGCACCAAGCTTACAAAGAAGAACCTTGACATGATTTGTGCTAACGATGTCTCAGTAGAAGGACAAGGATTCAACAGTGACGACAATGCCATCACCATGTACTGGAAAGATGGTAAGCAATCACTTACTCTAGCATCCAAGCAGCAGATTGCATCACAAATCATCCTTACTATCGCACAGCGACTAGAAGCCTAAACAGCCATTGCTCTCATTGAGTAATCCTCAGCGATAAGTAATAGAGCTTATACTATTTGGCTTCGAGATTAACGGAGCCTTTAATTCAGAATGGTAACAGAAGGAAAACAGTTCATGGCCGGAACAAGAAAATCCAACCGCCGAGAAGAAATTTTGCAAGCATTAGCAGAAATGTTGGAGTCCAATGAAGGCGCTTCTCGCATCACGACTGCAAAGCTAGCGAAGCAAGTTGGTGTTTCTGAAGCTGCTCTGTATCGCCATTTCCCGAGCAAAGCTCGCATGTTTGAAGGATTGATTGAGTTCATCGAAGAGTCATTAATGTCTCGCATCAACCGTATCTTAGATGAAGAAAAAGATACCCTGACTCGTATTCGATTAGTATTGCAGCTGATCTTAGCTTTTGCAGAGCGTAACCCAGGTCTGAGCCGAATCCTTTCCGGCCACGCTTTGATGTTTGAAAATGAACGTCTACGTGAACGCATCAATCAACTATTTGAGCGTATCGAAACCTCTATTCGTCAAATTTTACGTGAGCGTAAGTTGCGTGAAGGTAAATCTTTCCCTGTTGATGAAAAAATCTTAGCTGCCCAATTATTAGGACAGGTGGAAGGTAGCCTTAACCGCTTTGTTCGTTCTGACTTTAAATACCAGCCTACTGCTAATTTCGAAGAGTACTGGGCTCTACTAAGCGCACAAATTAAGTAAATATTATGACTCAAGATAATACGACTTATTCACCTCCATTCTCTAAACACTTTTTGTTGCCTAAATTTTGGGGGGTTTGGATTAGCTTTGGCCTGCTCGCACTTATCGTTACTCTGCTCCCATACCGACTGTTGCTGACGATGGGGCGTGGAATGGGTTCATTTGCACCACGACTGGCGAAAAAACGTGTTGCGATTGCTAGACGTAACTTGGAACTGGCATTTCCAGAAATGGATGAGTCCGAGCGAGAACAACTGGTCTCAGAGAACCTTAAAAATACTGGGATGGCATTAGTTGAGACAGGGATTGCGTGGTTTTGGCCTGAATGGCGTTTTAAACGCCTTATCAAATTTCAAAACATTGAACCAATCATAGAGTTGGATAAGAACAAAAAAGGGGTCTTGGTTGTTTGTACGCATGCGCTTAATTTAGAAATTACCGCCAGAGCATTCGCTACTTTTGCTCCGGGTTATGGCGTTTACCGGCCACATAGCAACCCAGTGTATGATTTTATCCAAACCTGGGGAAGAACACGTTGTGGAAATAAAATGGTAGACCGTAAAAACGTGAAAGGAATGCTGAAAATATTACGCAGAGGAGACCGCTTGTGGTATTTACCTGATCATGATTATGGCCGTCGTAACTCCGTTTTCGTCCCGTTCTTTGCCGTAGAAAAGGCATGTACGACAGCAGGTACCGGCGTGCTCATAGATGCTAGTAAATGTGCGGTCGTGACAGCATCAAGCTTCAGAAAAGGAACAAATTATACTCTTCAAGTTGATGATGAGTTTAGTGCTGATTTTCCGCGTAAGGATGCGGAAGGTGCCGCTATTGTGATGAATAAAGCCATCGAGAAAGTCATCTTAAGAGGGCTTGATCAATGGATGTGGGTACATAAGCGCTATAAGACGATGGAAGATGAAAGTGCCGAGAAAGGCATTCGATATAAGTAGAGTTTCGAGTTTCGAGTTTCGAGTTTCGAGTTTCGAGTTTCGAGTTTCGAAAGTAAAAGGGTTGACGTGAAAGCGTCAACCCTTTTTCTTTATCTTGCTTTTCGCAACTAGCGACTCGAAGCTCTCGGCTTAATTAAATGCCGTACTCAGCGCGATACGCTTTTACTGCTTCTAGGTGCTCTGCGTCAGTACCTTTCTCTTCTAGGAACGTCACTAGGTCTGTCAGGCTAACAATTGAAATGATTGCGCAGCCAAAGTCGCGCTCAACTTCTTGAATTGCAGATAGCTCACCTTTACCTTTCTCTTGGCGGTCAATCGCAACCAAAACGCCAGCAAGATCCGCACCGTTTGCTTGGATAATTTCCATTGACTCACGGATTGCTGTACCTGCTGTGATAACGTCATCCACCAGCATGATACGACCTTCAAGCGCGCTACCGACTAGGTTGCCACCCTCACCGTGATCTTTTGCTTCTTTACGGTTGAAACAGTAAGGCGTATCCACATCGTGATGATCAGCAAGTGCTACCGCTGTTGTCGTCGCAATTGGGATACCTTTGTACGCAGGGCCAAATAGTACGTCGAACTCAATGCCAGAATCCGCTAGCGCTGCTGCATAGAAACGACCTAGACGCGCCAAGTCACGACCCGTATTGAAAAGACCAGCGTTAAAGAAGTACGGACTCTTACGGCCAGACTTTAAAGTAAACTCGCCAAATTTTAGGACTTCTTTCTCTAGTGCAAACTCAATAAATTCACGCTGGTATGCTTTCATTACTTTCTCCGTTTATTAGTTTCTAGTTCCTAGTCTCTAGTCCCTAGAAAAGATAACTCAAACTACAAGAGTGTTTTCAAAGTAGATAGCTTTACAGCTAGGCAGCAATACTTTTCAGCTCCTGAGCATAGTGCGCTATGTGATGGAGTGAAAAGTTGAAGCTAACAACGCTGTTAAGTTATCTAAGAAGAAAACAAAAAAATAGCTTCCAAATGGAAGCTATTTAATAAAATCAATTTTCTAACGCCGCCTTCTGCGCCGCTACGATCTCGGTAATACCTTTGGTCGCCGACTCCAGCAACTTCATCAGCTCAGCGTGAGTGAACGGTTCGCCCTCTGCTGTGCCTTGAACTTCGATCATGCGACCATCTTCGGTCATCACTACGTTCATATCGGTATCTGCTGCTGAATCCTCTGTGTACTCAAGGTCACAAAGGATATCTTCACCTAGAATGCCCACAGAAACAGCTGCAACATGGCCTTTCATTGGGTTCGCTTTTAACTTTCCTTTCTCTACTAGGTGTTGGAATGCATCTGCCATCGCAACGCTCGCACCAGAGATAGACGCAGTACGCGTACCGCCATCCGCTTGGATTACATCACAGTCTACTGTCACCATGATTTCGCCCATTGCTTCTAGATCAACCACAGCACGTAAGCTACGAGCGATCAGACGTTGGATTTCCATCGTACGACCACCTTGCTTACCACTTGCCGCTTCACGACGCATACGTGAGTGTGTTGAGCGTGGCAGCATGCCGTATTCAGCCGTTACCCAGCCCTTACCCTGACCTTTTAGCCAACGTGGAACGTTCTCTTCAACGGTCGCATTACAAAGTACTTTTGTATTGCCGAATTCAACCAATACAGAACCTTCTGCATAAGCTGTGTAGTTACGAGTAATTTTGATTGGGCGAACTTGGTCCGCCTTGCGATCGTTTGGACGCATGGGCATCTACCTTATTATGAAGGGGGAGACGTTTTTGGTTGGAGCAGGATTATAGCGAAGTTTGCTCTACAAAGCTATCCATCCGAGATTTGTGCTACTATTGCCTCGCGTTATTTTCAAAGATGATTAAACAGGAAAATTCGATGATCTACAGTATGACAGCCTACGCACGTAAAGAAGTGAAAGGCGATTGGGGCAGCGCCGTATGGGAAATTCGTAGTGTTAACCAACGCTACCTTGAAACCTACTTCCGTCTGCCAGAACAGTTCCGTGGCCTAGAGCCAATGCTGCGTGAGCGTTTCCGTAAGCGCCTAGCGCGCGGTAAAGTTGAATGTGCACTGCGCTTTGAAGCTAACCCAGCGGCAAAAGGCGAGCTAAGCATCAATGAAAGCCTAGCACAACAAGTGATCAATGCTGCAAACCAAGTAATGCAGATGACGGGCGAAGAAAGCCGCCTAAACCCATTCCAAGTCATGAACTGGCCGGGTGTAATGGAAACGTCTGAGCAAGATATGGATGCGGTAAACAAAGACCTGCTAGGTGCATTCGATGAAGCCGTCAGCGAGTTTATTGAAGCGCGTGGCCGTGAAGGCGAAAACATGAAAGCGCTGATTGTTCAGCGTTTAGATGCGATCACTGAAGAAGTGGTTAAAGTGCGTGCGCGTATGCCTGAAATTTTAGAATGGCAACGTGAGCGTCTGTTCTCGAAGTTTGAAGAAGCCAAAATTGAACTTGATTCATCACGCGTAGAACAAGAGCTAATCCTACTAGCACAAAAATCTGACGTAGCGGAAGAGCTAGACCGCCTAGATTCGCACGTCAAAGAAGCTACCAATATCCTGAACAAAGGTGGCGCTTGTGGCCGCCGTCTAGACTTTATGATGCAAGAGTTTAACCGTGAGTCGAACACGCTAGCCTCTAAGTCAATCAGCACTGATATCACAGCGTCTGGTGTTGAGCTTAAAGTTCTGATTGAACAGATGCGTGAACAGATCCAAAATATAGAATAGATTCCCCTCTACTCCACACACTTCCATAAAGCCCTTATTTATAAGGGCTTTGTTGTTTTTACCATCCATAGACATCCATAAAATTCATCAACAGCCACGAACAAACGGGGAGTATTATGGGTAGAACTTTGCTATTTACTCCCCACCGTAGTATAAATATCACAACATACTCCCCACTTCTGGAGAGTGATGTAATAATAACTTCGATTAGAGCTATGGATTCAAGGAGATAGAGATGGGTAATCTCACCGTCAACCAAGTTAAGGCGCTAGTAAAAGACCAAAAAACAGGTCGTCATGCCGATGGTGATGGTTTCTATCTAATGATCCCTAAAGTAGGCCGACCATACTGGATGCTAAGGTACACCCTTTTTAAGAAAAGAAGGGAGGTGACTATTGGCAAGGTCAATGAACTTTCTCTTGCAGATGCAAGGTTGAAAGCATCTGAGCTTCGAAAGCAAATAAGCGAAGGGATTAACCCAATTGCAGAAAGAAAACGGAGTAAGCAAGCCGATATACAAATAATCGATGATCTCTTCGAAGACTGGTACAAGGATTTGTCCAAAAGGCTCAAGCACCCCAATATACCTAAGCGTATCTACCAGAAAGAGATCTCTCCGCAAATTGGTCAATACACGTTGAAACGTGTCACACCTTTAGATATCCGTAATATCATCCAAATAGTCGCAGACAGTGGCCGTCCAACCACAGCTAACGACACACTAATGTATTGTAAGCAGCTTTTTAAACACGGTATGAAGATTGGTGTTATTGAGTCTAATCCTGCATTAGCATTTTCTAACTATGATGCCGGTGGTATTGAAGAGAGCCGAGATCGGGTCTTAGAGCTTGAAGAAATTAAACATGTTTTTTCCGTCTTCAACCAAAACATTTATAGCTTCAATCGAGACAATTACCTAGCTTGTGCTCTGCTTCTTTGTCTTGGCGTTCGCAAATCAGAGCTAATAGAAGCAAGATGGGCAGAGTTCGATCTTGATCATGCTTTATGGCACCTGCCAGCGGAGCGAAGCAAGTCTGGAACAGGTTTCACGATTCCGCTTCCGGAGCTGTGTATTGAATGGTTTAAAGAACTACATCAGCGAGCTTGTCGCTCGGAGTACGTCTTCCCAAATAGAAGGGAAAGCAAAGTACCGCACATGGGCAAAGACACACTGAACAGGGCTATTTCAAAGCTATTTGGCCGAGAGCCAGGGCGTAAGGTACAACCAGAAAACAAAATGGGCGATATCAAACACTTTGCGGTTCACGATCTACGCCGCACCTGCCGTAGCCTACTAGCTTCAGTTAAAGTGCCTAGCCATATTGCTGAACGCTGTTTAAATCACAAGTTAAAAGGTGTAGAAGGTATCTACGATAGATATGATTACCTTGAAGAGCGCAAAGAAGCACTGGGAAAAGTCACTAATTTAGTTAAAAATTACATTGTCATTTAGATGTTATCCTTAAACGTAGACGTCTGATAATAAGCTGGTGAATAAATATATCGAGCAAGCCAGTTACGGTAATTTATCTTTAACTGGTTATAAAAGTCTAAAGGCTGTTAGTTAATCTTTATGGAGCTGACAACCAAGCCTCAATACTCACTAACCCTACTAGTTAGCTAAAGCATTGTACATAACGATATGCTGATAGCTCGTGCATATAGGAGAGGCAGTCAAAAGCTGCCTCTTCATAACTGGAAGTAAATGTTTAAGTTATAAAAAATTTTAAACTTTCACATTAGGGTCATATTTCGCTAGCTCTTAGTGCTAGTGTTGAGTGCCTTTCTCTTCTTTAATTAGTTTCTTATTAACTATTAATATCTTCGAGATCACCTAAGCGAACATCGCCCAGAAAATCCTCCGCTTGCCCAAAGATAAACTCTTGAAGGTACTTATCAATCCGCATATTCAGTTTGAACGGGGGGATCGCCGAGCCTTCAAGACGCTCAAAGAAGACTTTTGCTTTAGTTCTATCGACCGTTGATTTCAGTGTATCAAAGCGACCAAAGCGGTTAATGTTCTGCTCATTCACATCACCAGTCATCAACTGAAGAAGTAAATCCTTATCTAAACCAAGAGCCTCAACAATAGCGGCTATTCGTAACTGTTCTTTCTGATTTTGATAGTCATTGATGTAGTCTCTAAAAGTATGGCCTTCAATTAACTGCGCATCTCCACGCTGCAAATCGTGTAAAAAGAGCTTGGCATACTTTTGTTCGCTTTGGCTTAGTGACGCAAATGACTTATGTAGCTCATTGAGTGTAGTTTCAACGCTAGTAGAGTCTTGGTGCTGATTAAGCTCCTTTAGATATTTATCAAAGCGACTATTCATGTAGTCGGCGTCGATTTTACCCGTGTCTATTTCTGTTAAATAACCACTGATATCAAAAGGAACATCACCACCCGCTCCTTCTCCCTTGCCATCCCCTTTGCCAGCAAGCTCTTTATAACGCTGAACTAAACTCATGTAAGTGAGTTCATCGATAGCCAGAGTGACCTCACGCTCAGCACCATTCTCGCTTTCTAACGAGTCAGTGTAGGTAGACTGCTCCCAATTCAGACCTTGTACTTTGGCAGCTTCTAGGTGCTTGTTAAAGGTATTAAATAATTCGGTAAACTTAGCGCAGAGCTCTACATCGTCTGGCAGCGTTTCAAAATTTTCAATACCAGCATTAACAAACAGCTCAGAGATATCCGCTGACACCCTATTCATAAGTTCAATGTTACTTGCTAACCTATCAACAAACAGCCCAATAGGTTTGTCGCCGGAGTAGAGTTTGACAGCATCATTAATGTGCTGCTCCATGGTATGTGGATAGCGATAATAACGAATAATGCCGTGAGGCTTGTCGGGACCAAACAAACGATTGGTGCGTGAGAAAGCCTGAATGATATTCTGATACTTAATCACTTTATCTAAGTACAGAGTATTCAACCACTTGGAATCAAAGCCAGTCAGCATTTGATCGACCACGATTAGTAGGTCTAGCTGCTTTGAAGGCTCTTTGTGAATATTCTTATATTGCTCTTTATGGGCAAGACGCGCAGCGATGTCTTTTTTAAAGGCCGAGTGACGGGCAAAATCAAACTCTAGGCCATAGCGGGCGTTATAATCAGCCATAATCTCTTCTAGACCATCACCTTTAAACGTAGGGCCACGGTCACCACTACCATCGTTCTCAATGTTAGGGTCAAATAGGGCCGATATTTTTAGCTCAGGTTTCTCTGCTTTTAAACGGCGATAATAATCAATCGCCTCAGCGATACTATTAGTGGCTAAAATAGCGTGAAATTTACTGCCTTGGCTCAGCACATCCCATTTATCCAAGATGTCAGCGACGACTTTTTCTTGGTGAGCATCCGTCAAATACTGGCTTTTAGGGACATAGTCTTCAATGCCTTTATGATATTTGCCTGCGGCGTCTTTATAACCCGCCATCGGCACATCATTCATAAAGTGATTAAATTTTTTCTTTTTGCCAGACTCTGCCATCGCATCAATAACCGAGTCGGCCTTAGCTTGCTGTAAAGCGATCTTTTCTCTTAGTTCGCCATCCTTGAAGGTAGACACTTTGTAAGGGTCAAAACCCAACACGTTTCCATCACGAATACCATCAGCAATGCTATAGCGGTGCAACTCATTACCAAACACATCAGTAGTCGTATTACTATTGACTTGGTTCTCTTCATGAATGGGCGTGCCTGTAAAACCAAAGAAGAGAGCTTTAGGAAAGGTTTTTTTCACCCTGACCAACATGCCTTCTTTATCTTCTTTTCCTGCGCTCATCGTTGAGCGGTGCGCCTCATCAATAATAAACACCAAGCGCTTAGCTCGAATTTTTTCAATATCAGCCGAGTTTGTTGCTACTCCCTCATCACCCACTTCTTCAAAGATATTACTCATTTTTTGAATGGAACTAACAATCAAAGTATCAGCAGGTTTAGTGCTCTTTAGTTTGGTCACCAGTACATGGGTATTCTCAGTGGCTTGTACCACTTCTCCATCACTGGCAAACCCTTGATATTCAATGAGAGACTGAGTACCAAGCTCTATGCGATCCATTAAGAAAATCACTTTATCGGCGTCTTTTGATTGAGCAATCAACTGCGCTGACTTAAAGCTGGTCATGGTTTTACCAGAGCCTGTGGTATGCCACACATAACCACCTAGCCTGTCTTTATTGTTTACACCACCTAACTGCTTCCAGTTGGTTTTAGCTACTCGATCCGATATCGCATTAGCAGCGTAATACTGATAGCTGCGCATGACTTTAAGGACCCCATCGGTATCATCAGCGACGGTATAAAAACCTATCAACTGATGTGCCATCGGTATCGATAGCAACGTAGAGGCAATATCCTTCCAGTGGTTCACAGGTTCGTTATTATAATCGGCCCAACTGAATTGATAGTCAGGGTTAAACTTGCCATCTAGGCCGGGGTTAGCAAAGTATTTAGCCTCATCTGGCTCCATCGCAACAAAGAGTTGGATAAGCGAAAAGAGGCCGCTAAAAATTCCTTCTTTAGAGTACTTTTCAATTTGGTTGACTGCTTGACTGACCGGAACACCGCTACGTTTTAACTCAATATGAATAACGGGCATACCGTTTATTAGTAACAGTACATCACCACGACGATCATTACGTAACGGGCTACCTCGTTCGAACTTGGGTTGCTGCACAATTTGGTAACGACTTTGACCCGCTGCGATCTCTTGGCGGTCATAAATTTTCAAACTGACTTCTTTGCCATAGTGCAGCGAGTCATCAGGATTGTCTCGTTTAATCGCGACCGTTTTACCATTAATTAAACCGTTGAGTTTGAGCGGCGTTTTCAACTCTTTTATCTGCTCAATAATCTGCTGCATTTCAGTTACAGTCAGCGGCACATCGTTTAAGCGATCTTGTTGGCGATTGTTTTCAAACAAAATGTCTGCCCAGTTTTGCAGTAACTCGGCCTCTGTTTTGTTTTTAAGTATTTCCGACTCCCACCCTTTTTGGGTGAGAACTTCAATAAAAGCCAGCTCAAATTGCGCTTCGGTTTTAAAAATGGTCATTGTCATTCCTTAAACAAACATTTTGCTCAAGCAAGCCTGCTTGATATTAGTGAGCTTGGTGATTTGTTGTTGGTGTTGGTTAATCAGCGTATCAAGTTTTTGGAAATAATTACCTATTTTTTCTTGTTCTGGCTCACTTGAAATCCAAATCAGCGTCGAAGCTAATTCTGTGGATGATATGGCATCGAACGTTGAACCTGCCGAAACCTTGTGCCAATAGTTATCAGATTTAAGTTTTTGTAGCTGTTGATATATAAATTCATTGCCATATACCGCAGCAACTCCTCGGCCGAGAACAACGTCATAATTAGTTTTACCGACTTCCCCAACAGGTGCTCTGACACTAAAAATCAAAGCCCCCTTAACCGCTTTTTTTGTTACTTCTGAAGTCCAAACCCTTGGTACAACAAACCCATTTTTTAAATCCGCGTTACCTTGAACCAAAATAAAGTCATTTGGATTATTTGTATAATTTTGACCACTTGGCGACTGCCCCATGGTTACTTGCGCAATACTACCTAGCTCTTTCTCCTCCCACTTCCCACTAAACCCTTTAAAGCGGATTTCTGGAATGGTTTCACCTTGCTTCGGGAACATCTTTTCCAGCATCGCTTTTTTCAAGTGACTGAGCTTGTCATGCTTTTGTTGATGCAGGTTGACTAGGCTATCGAGCTTTTGGAAGTAGTTGCCGATAGCGGTTTGTTCTTCCTTTTGAGGAATCAGAAACTCGTAATTTTCTACATTTGGCTTTGAGATGTTTTGTACTTTTGTACCTGCACCACGCTCACTAAAATATCGTTGATTCCTGTTAACGGCCATTGATAAAAAATAACTTTCAATATTTTTCAACGGTCGAATTTCTGCTACTCGCTGATTTAACACATACTTATCACTAACTGGTATTCTCGCTGTCATACCGAGTAAGCCAGGAGATTGCTCGCTTAAAATCATGACTAAAGTATCTTTCGGTAAAGTTGGTGCTTCCACATCAATACATCGCCCAGAAGACACTAAATTTCCGTTCATATCCACTGACTTTAAAGTAACAAGTTCATACTTTCCTTCATCTTTAACATCATTTTCAAAGCTACCGCCGTTTGAATATGTTGACACATCTTTTAAAAGTGCTGCATCCCACTCCCAGCTAAATCCCTTAAAACGAATCTCAGGCACCTTATTTTCCACACTCATCTTATTCGCCCTTCAATAAGCTAGTCAGTTCGGCTAAGCCCTGCATATCAAACTCGTTACCCGTAAGCCCGTCCATCATTTCCGCTAATTCATCTTCGGTGGTTTTGATGTCACTCGCGACTTGTGAATAGGTTACAGCGTATTTATCCGCAAGGGCTTGTACCTTATTGGTAAGCTGGGTAATCAAGCTGCTTGGCATTGCAGCGAGCTCGTTGCTCAATGGTGTGATCCATTTTAGATGCAGCAGGTGGTTCACTTGCTCGTCGCTTAGGCCCTCAATGGCAGTTTTGGTTTTAAGATGCAGTTTAGTTGCTGCCTCTTTCACTGCTTTTTTTAGAGCCTTTTCTTCGTTGATAAGTTTGTTAGCACGAATAATTTTGGCCTTGTAGCTTTCTTCAAGCACAAGACTATCTTCTGTGAACTTAACGTTCCCATCTTTCTGCTCTTTCAAGAATGCCTTAGCTGCCTTAGCTACTTCAGCATTGACAAAGGCATCTTTGCTTTCTTTGACCGTAGCAAGCTCTTTATCGTCTTCACTTAGCGATTCTAAAATGTCTTCAAGTGAACTTGAGATTTCAGCCAAACGATTCTCTTGTTTAGCCAGTGCTGCTAGGTCGTCGCTTAGGTGAGTTTTTTGCACTAAGCCAAAAGGCAGAATGTGACCTTTCCATGGAGTCGCTTTGTCTTGTACTTCCGTGTCTTTGCCGTTTGTCTTTTTGATAACGATGTTTGGGTCAACTTGCTTAGTCGCATCAAAACCTTCGGTTTGCATCATTTCTAAATCGGCGCTAATGATTTGCCATTGGTTATTCAAGAGCTGGTAAGCTTGATATTTGTCGATTAAAGCAATAGGACTTAGGCGGTTAAATAGCTCAACACTTAATGAAGCCTCTTTTTGATTGCGTTTAACCCCTTCCCAATCTTGAATGAGTTTGGTGTTTAAGTCCTCATCAAACCCTGCAAAAGCCTGTTCATAACCCGCTATAAACTCAACCACCTGTGGATGACTGCTAATGCTTGTATTAACAGCGTCTTTAGCAATAGTCAGCTCACTGTACGCGGAAGATTTAGCCGTAAACAAGGCAGCACGTAGCTGTGGTAAAGCAAGCCAGTATGCATTGAGTTCATCAATTTCACTGTTAGGAATGCCGCCTAACATGGTGGCGTGTAAATCCCAGCTTTCAGCCGCCGCTGAAGAGTCCACATAGCGTGGTATGTTTAAGTTGTAGCCATTGCTGCGCAAAGTTTCTTTACTCACGACTTGTGAGAATTTATCGATACTTTCACGATTGATAACAACATCAACAATACGCTTAATATCACTCGCTTGCAGCTTGTTGTTTTTGCCTTCTTTAATAAAGTGTTTAGACGCATCAACAACCAAGACATCGGTATTCTGGCGCTTTTGCTTGAGCACTAAAATCACGGTTGGAATACCCGTACCAAAGAAGATATTACCCGGCAAACCAATAATGGCATCGATGTGGTTCTGCTCAATCAGCTGCTTGCGGATCTCCCCCTCTTCACCACCACGGAACAACACACCATGAGGTAATACAATGGTCATAATACCATCGGGCTTTAGGTGATAGAGATCGTGCAATAGAAAGGCAAAATCGGCTTTAGTTTTTGGGGCTAGACCAAAACGCGAATAACGAGGATCGCTATCTTTATAGCTAGGGTCCCATTGCTGTGAATACGGCGGATTAGAGACAACAGCGTCCACGTATAAAGCATCGTAAGTGCCTTGTGGGTCGTTCTCATCGAAGTATGGCCAATCGTCTTCTAGAGTATCGCCATTGCGGGTTTTAATGTTACTGGCTTTAATACCACGCATGATGAGATTCATACGAGTTAAGTTATAAGTGTTCGCTTTTAACTCTTGAGCATAATAGGTAATGCTGTCTTTGTTTTTAGCGTACTTTTCAACAGCCTCACCAATATTGATAAGGAGTGAGCCAGAGCCGGACGTTGGATCGTAAATCTCAATGGTGTCTTTATTTTTGAGCTCATGAGCGATAATGTGCGACATGAGAACCGAGACCTCATGAGGCGTATAAAACTCTCCGGCTTTTTTACCCGCATTAGCCGCAAACTTTTCAATCAGGTACTCGTAGATGTAACCCAGAACGTCATAGCCTTGCTGACCGTTCATAGGGATACTTTTGATTAAGTGCAGCAAATCGCTGATGGCTTTAGTTCGCTTACCCGCACTTTCGCCAAGTTTGCTTAACCCTGTTTCTAGGGTAGTAAAGATGCCTTCAAACAACTTTTTGTAAGTAGGGGAAATCAAACGGCTAAAAGCAGAAAGCGCATCACGCACGTTTGATTCATCAAAGTCGGACGTTGGAGCAACCCACGTTGAAAACAGATTTTCGTAAGCAATAAAATAGCCAAGGTTATCTTGAATGTACTTGACTGTTTCAGCGTCTTCTTCTGTTAGCGCTTTGATTTCATCAGACGTCATCCCTTCTTTGGTGACAAACTGCACCTGTTGATCGCTGAGGTACTTATAAAAGATGAAACCTAAGATGTAGTCTTTGTATTCGTTTGCTTCGATCTTTGAACGCATCTGGTTCGCTGATTCCCAGATTTTTGCCGCTAATTGTTGCTTATTCATATTCTGCTCAATTCATTTCAACTATTGACCGACATCGTGAAAACAGTCGGCACATGTTCGTCATATTGTGTTTGGAGGCTCAGTTCACCTGAACTTCTTGCTCTTATATCTACGCTTTGAGAGCTTCACTCTTAAATGCCAAAAAGCCACCGACTTTGAAGCCGATGAGAGCCTATCTTTAAAGGCAAGTCTCTAAGTGTTTTTCTAAGCTGACTTTAACTATGTCGCTGATTTTTTTAATCGCTACTATTTCAGCAACCACCGAGTTGTACACTCGCGAATTCTTTATCCATTTTGAAACACGGAGAATACGGGAGAATTAGAACGTCGACAATGCGCAAAACCAAACTTTCAGCACTCCGGTTTCATATGTAACTTTTTGCTTTAGCCGAAATGACTCACCATTCAGCATCACGCCCTTCTCCCCTGCCATCCATTCGAATCAAAATCTTTTCAAATATATTTCATCACTATGCATAACCCCACCGATAGAAAAAGGAGCTGCTTATGCATAGAAATCTCTTACCCGCAACTTCATTCAACAAGACAGCTTTGCCTATCTCTCTGGCTCTTCTGGATACATTAAACAACGTTCTAAACAAACACACAGGACTCGTAGAGAGTCATCACACCATACATTTCAGTAACAAGCACTACTCCGCTGAACATGGAGGCTACCACCCTGTTGAGATTGCACTGAAGAAAGACATTAACAACAAGTACACAATCCTTTGCATCACTGACCTCAGCTTCAATGGATACCCTTACCCGACACTTGAGCAAGACATTGAGTTCGATTTCACTCATGCCACGGTCTTCACTCGATACTCCGGCCTAAAGAGTATGACTGCCCCCAATATCGACAAGCTATACACATTATGGGAATCCAAATTTATCGCTAACTTAGCCAAGGGAGTCTACAAGCAAGTCGAGTTGCGTAGCCGCTAATACCTGAGCGCAGTTGATAACCACCACCGCTCCCTAGCTTCTAGCTATCACCACGATTTTACTACCTTACTCTTTCACAGGAGAAACCCTTTATGTCCTATGACATTGTCTATGAGCAACTAGCACTGCGTATGCCAAAAGAAGATGTCGCTCAGCAAGCCTGTACCTTCTTCAGAAAACGCCTCAACTACACAGACACCCAAAGCACCAACGAACTCAAACAAGCCCTGTATGAACGTTACAGACTTAGACTGCGTGAAGACGACCTATTTATGCTCCACATGCTCATTGGCTCTAGCAATCTCTTTGACACGGAGACAAACAAACGAGCTCGTAGCTGGCAGTTCTGTGGTGTAGACACATTCAACCAACTACTCGTGAAATACGGTTGTGACTGGTCAGCAGCCGCTGAATCAGGAGATGTCAAACTCAATGGTCGTGACACCAAAGCAGAAGGTTGGATACGTGCATTACGTAACACACTGAATCATGCTAAAGACTATGGAGTGATGCCGTATTGTCACACCCTAGAGGTATGGCTTAAAACGCCATTAGATACCTCAAAACAAACCCAACTAGATGAGTTAAAAACGCAGCTAAGTGATTTAGATGCAACTTGGAAAGAACGGCAACGATTTGATGACGATGGCTTTGATGTCTCAATAAAACCCAAATCTGCTTTTGAGATGTGGCTATTTCAGCAGCTCATCAATGGCTACCAAGGCAAGTGCTGGATAAATGGCTCAGAACCGCCCTATCACGCTGTAAAGAAGCATTCTATCTAATACGTTAAACACAACCCACCAGCTTAACGACCCACAAACACGTTCACCCACCATCTGGAGGCCACCTTGATAACAAGGTGGTCTTTTTTATTTTATTCGTAAAAAGGAAGCACTCATGCAAACAACACAACCAAACAGCTCATCCAAAGACCAACAGGATTCTTTACTCACATCAGAGGCAAAAAAAATTAAACCGATCACGGTACTTGTTCAGTGGTCTGAATCTCGCGAGTTCACTGAAGAGACACTCTATGACTTTAATGAATTCGAAAAGAAAGCTCTGGAGGTTGCTAAACGCAATCCATTAGGTGGGTACGATAAGACAAAAGTAACCGTGACCTTTGACAATGAACATCAGCACGAATGCCGCTTAGATTTAGGTTGTGGTGGCAATGATCAAGGCTTTGCTGAGCACTGTTTAAGCATGGCTCGTTATTATCGCCAGCATAAAGGGGATGTCGATAAGCCTTGGCTTTATGACAAACACCACCAGCAGTTAATCGAACTCATAAACACTTATGAATTAGACCACTCATTCGTAGACCTAGGGCGTATGCAGGTTAAACAGGTCGAGGAGCAAGCTAAAGCCGAAGAAGCCGCGAAAGAAGAAGCTCAACAACAGGAGCGGGAAAGAGCGTGGCGTAAACACCAGCAAGCGGAAGAGGCGTTTCAAGAAACCTTAGAAGTACCACAATGGGCAAAGGGCGTGATTGTTGCCACACTCACAGACTATGACGCTGAAATCAGTGAACCGTATGCAGGAGAGTTTCACACCAAAACGTTGAAGACTATTATTCTCGCTTGGTCGAAACACTCTCGAAACCTATTTCCAGAGCTGCGCAAAGCATGTCTAAATCACCCTGAAACGGCTATTCTTAATGACCCAGATAAAAGCGTTGAACACCGTGAACGCTTTGCCATGGGAGAAGGCTATTACCTAACCGATACCAAGTATCTGCGTTACGGCTGGAAGATAAAGAAAATCAGCTTTTACCGAACAGAAAACAAAGCACGTTATGTGCCTTTAGGAGAGATCGCGATAAACGAATAAAAGAAAGAGAGGCGATCAATTCGCCTCTTTCAATGTAGTCTTATTTTTTTTGCCATTATCAACGCCAAAGTCGCTTGGTGATCACAGTCAACTTGCAAGGTTTGAAACTAATTTCTGGACAGAAATCAGCTAGAGCATCTACTTAAATTAGCAATTCATAAATTACTTTTTGTATGGCAAAGTGAGTTTGGGAGAGCTAGCGCTTCGGTTAAGATAGCGCTAGCTAAAAGGATTGCCTCAAGATTAGGCTTTGGCTTGAGGCGCACAACGAGCGTTACGTTAAATATTCGCTATTAACGATACTCCCATGCATGCATAATATCTCCAAATCAACTATAAGGACTTAAAGTGAAAAAACTGATTTTACTAGCACTCTTAAGTGCAAGTGCAAGTGCAAGTGCAAACGAGGTAGACCATTTTTATGTCGGCGGCAATTTACTTGTAGGTCACAATACTGAGTTAGATGCTGGTATTGCAACTATTGATGAAAGCAACGACTTAGGTGGAGGTGTGTATGCTGGTTATAATTTTGCAGTTCACCCTAATGTAGATTTAGGTGTGGAGTTAGAATACCAACATTTTGGTGAAGCTGAATTTAATGAAGATGCCAGTGTTAAAGGTGATGCCTTTTATATTAACGCACGCCCTAAGTTTATAGATAAAGGTAATAAATTATATAGCGCACTCATTCTTGGCGTTGGTTCATTAAAGGGCGAAGCCAACGTCTTCGGTATATCTGAATCAGAATCCAAGTTCTCTTATCAAGCAGGATTGGAAGTAGGTTACATGCTTGACAATGTAGACCTTGCTATCGGCTACAGATACAGGTCTGCTGAATTTGATGGTGTAGATATCAACATTCAAGGTGTGACAGTTGGTATGAGATATAACTTCTAGTAGCTTGCTACGAATGAGCTATCACAACCAAAAAGCTTCCCATTCGGGAGGCTTTTTTAAGTGCAGGTTATTCCTACTATGGTAAATCCGTAAGTTAGCTATCAAAAATCAGGCTTCCTGTTACCTAGAAAGCGTTAGCAACGGTTTTAATAAGAAATCTATACCTAAATGGCCCAAAATCGTTTTGAAAGTTTGTGACACTTTGAACTTGATTTACAGGGCAAAAGTCAGCGAGTGCGCTTGAAACAAGAACAGCACAATGATGCCCATTTTTCGTACTTTGTGAATCGTGGATGTCAGATTAGTTATACTTGGTCAAAATTCAACCAGTAACAATCCTGTTCTTTTTGACGAAACAAACTTTGGGGCAAGATCCGAGCTAACCACTGGGGCGGTTTGGTTGTGATCACCAGCGACTCTCTCCTGCCCTCTCTCATTCTAACGCTATCAGATTTCCTCTCTAACCTACCTCTAAAACTAACAAACCATACGCCCACTTCAATAACACATCTTTCCTTATGATCTTCCATCGCTTCGCACCCTAACCCCAAAAATATTCAGGCATATGTCATCAATGTGAATACCCATCATTGAATCCGACAGGAGCCCGTAATGGCAACTACCCAAAATTCTGATTACAAAAAACAACAGCGCTATCAGGAGAATGAAATCCTAGAGCATGCCGCTGAGATACTCGCGACGCGCTATGTGCGTGGTGATGCCTTAATTAGTCCTAACGCCACTAAAGAATATGTACGCTGCAAGCTAGGCAGCTATGAACGTGAAGTGTTTGCTTTACTGCTACTGGATAACCAAAACCGACTGATTGAGTTTAAAGAGCTCTTTCATGGCACCGTCGATGCCGCCAGTGTCTACCCAAGAGAAGTAGTAAAAACTGTGTTGGAAGTGAATGCAGCAGCGGTGATTATGGCTCACAACCACCCTTCAGGCGACTCTACCCCCTCAAAAGCGGATAGACGTATCACCGAAAGACTCAAAGACGCTTTAGCGCTGGTGGATGTTCGCGTTCTCGACCATATCGTAACAGGCGAAACCTGCACCTCATTTGCTGAGCGAGGCTGGTTATGATTGAACAACACTATGGTGATATCAGTATTAATGATGCACTGCTCTCGTCACTAGAAAATCTTCTTATTGGTTATACACTGCCTGAACAGGCTGAAAGACTGGTATTGAACTGCCGTCAAATGAGTTACTACCGCCATCGTCAAGGACTGCACCCGATTGAGATACAGCTCAAACGAGATTCACGCTCAGGTCCTTGGCTTATCGTGTTCTTTGCGAGCTTTTCTTACCCCAATGACAACAGTACTTCAGTAGAGCCAGAGTTGTACTTTCACCTTGCTAATCGTTGGTTCTATCAACCCGATACAGGAACAACGGATTTATCTCATCCAGAAGTGCAAGAGGTACTCTCTGCTTGGGTGAATGCATTAACTCGCCACCTAACCCGAAACGTCTTTGATAGCGTGCAACTCTCGTTGGTCAGCTCGTTTAACTAACCCCCTACCTACTTTCTGATTTATCCCTAAACAAGGAGGACTGTCGATGTCCCAATTAACCTTTACGTCATTACCCCTACCAGTTTCTAAGAAGCTGTATGCGTTGCTTAATGGGCGTTACTCGGCTCATTTACTTAACAATGAAACGCTCTCCACCAGCCGTCATGTGGTCTTTAACTTTCGTGATAAAAGTTACAGTGCTGATGCTGGTGGCTTTCACCCTGTCGAAATGTCTATTTGCCAATCTTCAACAGGAGAATGGTGTATTGAGTACATCACGGACTTTGCTTATATGGGGAACTACTACCCTGAGCTTGAGCGGAATTTGGATTTTGACTTTCGTGCTCGTCAATGTTTTGCCAGCTACCACGGCTGGTTTTCAATGAAAGATAACCGTGGGGCTATCGAACTGTATAAATTGTGGGAGAGTAATTTTCTCGCATACGTTGAGATGGAGGCATTCGACGATATTACTCTTACCCCGCAATAACTCATGACTTCCCTTCTTCTACAAACCATCAAACTTATCTCTGCCCTCATCACGTTACTTTCTCTTTCCCCTTTCTTTGGTGCCATTGGAACCCTAACGACCTTAGGCTTTCTAGTGGTACTGCTGATTGGGTTACTGGTAGCCATCTCAGAGCTGAGAGATAAAAACAACCATCGATAATGTTAATCGACTCACGCTTTCGCTAAGCCGATTGATGACGCTTTAACCGTTGGACATTATGTGTCGAACCCACCTCTATTCTCCCGACATTAAATGTCCGACTCCGGTGTGGAGTGCTATGTATTGAGAGAGCAGCTATGAGCAATAAAACCAGCATTGAAGGCTTATCTGCTTTGCTGCACACGCTGATGCTTATTCCTCAACATCGATGGATTACCGTTAGGGAGTTGCAGCAGCAGTTAGCCCTAATCGATATCCACCGCACCACGCGCAGTATTAAACGCTACCTCGATGAAGTCATTGTGGAGGTGTTTAACGTGGAGTGTGATTCGATGAGCATACCCCATGTTTACCGAAAAACATCCGAGCAATTACTGAAGCTAAATAAGCAAGAAATGCTCTATTGGCAACTGACCAACAAGTACTTACAACCGCTGATTCCTGATGCGCTGAATTATGGGCAAGGTCGGCCCTCGGAGAGAGATAAACCCTTACTGGATAAGGCTTCAGCCATTTCAAAAGAACGACTTTGGCTAAGCAAAGTACATCTCAACCTACCTAATACGAGAAGCTGGAGTAACAAGCAGCAACAAGTCTTAGGGTCAGTCCATGAAGCATTACTTAACAACCGAATGCTAAAGGTCTCTAGCCAAGCTTTGCAGCAAGAGCAAACGTTCATTGAACCACTGGGACTCTCGGTTCAGTGTGACGCGCTCTTGCTGCTCTTTCGGTTATCCGACCAACATCCAATACACACCGTTGCCTTACCACTTATTGATGAGGCCAGTGTATCGACATTTTCATTTACCTATCCCTCTGACTTCAATGTTGAGCAGTTCATGCTGACTCACGAAGGAACAGGCTACCCAGAATTTCACTCACCAATGAGGAGAGTAAACCCATGACCAAACTAAAACATCGACTAAACCAATCGGTTCGATACGCAGTCACGATAGCCCTGTTTATTGGAGCAACAGGATGCACTGAGCAGGAAGAATCTCCTGAAGCCGTTGCGGATATAGAAGTATCGATATCCACCAACTCACATTGGGGAAGTTTAGTCTTTGACCTACAAGCGATTACCGATAACACCGTCATCACCGACGTTGTAATTAACCGAGGTAATTGTCGTCTTCCAGCTGGTACGGCCTCAGAGCTGTCTAGAAACGTTTCATTGAAGTTCGGTGAAACCTACACGGGATACAGCAACAACTGCACCGTCGATAACGTGAAAGAAATTGAAGTCACCTCAACGGCTGGCACCTTTGTTTACACCTTCTAAACCGAAAGCAAAACAACTCATCTATTTATAACTACCAATAAGGATCGACAATGAAAAACATCACAACAAACACACTTGTTCTACTGACTACCCTAGCATCACCTTTTGTTTTGGCTCAAGGTGGTGGTTCGCTTGGAGGTAATCCATCGGTAGAAACGGGAGCGGTTAATGTCAGTGTAGGCAAATGCACTCAATACAAGCTAGATGTGAAAGCAGCTCTAAACACAGGAAAACAGGTATCGTCAGTTACGGTTCCTAAAGGTTGTGAAGCCATCAAAGAGAAGTAGTGCCACCAGCCAAGGCTAAAAATGACAATGGGGAGCGTGATCGCTCCCCATTCTTTTTTTGCTTCTTTATACAAGCTTCCCATCTAAAACACTTTTGGTCAAAGTTTGCGAAGCAGTAAGAGCGACCACCAGATCTCCCCCTACATCGCATCTACTCACAGGTATATGTTATCTATAAAAACGCTTAACGCTACCCTAAAGACGAATCACCGTTCCTAGGGATAAAGCAAAAACACGACCGCACAGCTTGCTAGCGGTCTGCCAACAAACTGTGCATCATCGTCTTAATCGGCTTCTGCCGCTTCAACGGCTAACAAATCTGCCATGTCATTACCCTTATTACCTGAATGAGCTTTGACCTTAAACACCTCTACGTATTTCTTAGAACGCAGTTCATCGATTTGTTGCCATAGATGGCGGTTCTTTACTGGCTTCTTGTCTGACTTACGCCAACCTCTCTCTTTCCAGTTATCTAACCAATCGTTGTAGCCCTTTACACAGAAATCACTGTCTGAGTAGATGATATCGCCATCTTGGGCATACTCTAGACCTTCGATTAATGCCATGAGCTCTAATTCGGCATTGGTGGTATTACGCTTAATGGTGATGCTATCTTGATGCTCTAGTTCACCCTGCTCATTAAAAGCTGCGATACCAATGCCACCTTGTGTGCATCCGTGTTGATTGTTTGGGGCTGCGCCGTCTACGTAAATTGAATAACTCATTTTTTATCTCTCTCTAATTGAAAAAGGGCGCATGACTTTGCCTAGCCAGCGCCCTGTTGATGTGTAATTTAATGTTTGTGTTACTGAAAAGATTCTTGGTTGTCTCGCAGTGCTAGACGCGATTCCATCCATTCTTCGATTTCACTTTCTAGCCATCCCACTGCTCTTCCTCCCAATGGAATGGTTTTTGGAAAAATGTCTTCATCCATGAACTTGTAAATAGTGGAACGGCCTAGCCCTGTCGCTGCGATTACATCGTTTAATCTTAAGAACCTCATTATCATTGGGAATTATCTCCTGTGTTGTATATACCCATGTAATAAGCCGCCAATGTAAAAAAGTGCAGTCGGTCTAATCGGAACTAGAGCCAAAGAAGTAACGCTGCTCTTTCCATGCTTCAGCAAGACTGCTCATGCGATGAAAGACCATGCGTTTGATGTTCGTGTCCTGCTCCCTACAGCGTGTCCCCAAGCCATAATTGCCTCGGTCATTGAGAAACACTAATGAACGCGCTTTGCCGCTGTAGTGCTTCTCTATCGCTTCTTGCCAAGCCTCTTTAAGGTGCCCAACCAATTCGTTGCGTTTTTCCCAGCAAATCGCGGGGCCAAAATGCTGGCTATAGTCAGTAAACAGCATCACGCGATAATTGTGGGATGGCACCTTGTCCTCTCTCTTGCGCCATACGTAGAACACTGACTCCGTATCGAGTTTTTCTTTAAGTAGCTTAAAGTAATCGTTAATGATGCTGAGGTCGGTATCTTGATGGTCTTCTGGTAGAAACAAATCCAGACGTGTGGCCAAAGCCGCGTCAAACTCATCCATTGCTTGTTCAAAGACTTCCGTCATTCTGGTTAAGGCCGATTCGTATAAACCCTTGTCACTGAAAAATACGGGGTAGTCGTTGAACGTTTTTGAATGGGTAATGTTGGGAAGGTAAGTGTTGTTCGACATAAGTAATTCCTCTGAGTCTGTTAATGGCATAGGTATTACTCGCGCTGTATTTTTTTAAGGTGAGTCGTGACTGCAACCAAAGCTCTTGTTGCGGTGATCGTTCTGGTTGGCAATGGGCTTCGCGAGACGACTGATTCGATAGAAGAACTCGTTTAACTGTAACGGGAACACTTCAGCGTCTGACAACAGCTCAAAACCTTCATTCGTAGGAGAGTAGGCTAATCCAGAGCATGATTGGCTGTAACTAGCTTCAACCACCCTATCCCATGTCTTCCTCACTTTTTTGTAAAGAAAACGCCCCCAACCCTCTCGACCAGTGCCTAAGTTTTGAAAGAGATCCCTATCAAAGAGCAAGATGAGATGATGGTGGTGATCGCTGGTGGACACACTCGCCTCCGTCCAGATATAGCGAATGACCGTTTGCTGGTATCGATAAGTTCTACCCGTGTATTTGTCCTTACAGAGCTCATTAGTCTCCGATTCTAAAATACGAAAGAAATGGGCAAACACCGCTAGGTAATCTCCCTCGAAGTCACTCGGTAGGTTTAGGTTGATGTGAACAGCATAGATTCTTGGGTATTGGTTTAGTGTTTCAGTCAGCACTCGGTCTATCTCCTTCAGGTATTCGAGGACAAGACCACCCTCAAAATAGTAGAGTGGTTTCCCATTGAAAGTTCGGTCATGAGTGATAGTGAGGTGGTTAGGCGTAAGAGCTACATTGAGTTGATTAAGCATTCTAGTTCCTGCGGTTTGTTGTTAATCCCACAGGAACTGTCACCACCGTAATTTTTTAGCTACTTGTGACTATGGCCGAAATTGCGTCTACCGCTACCAAAGTGCTTAGTGCGCTCTTTAGCTAAATAGCTAATGTGTTTAAAGAACTCGTCAAACGCATCGTCAAAGTCTTCTGAGTTACTGTTCAAGCGGTGAATGACCACGCTGTCGCTATTCCTTCTCTTTGAAAAATGAACCAGTCCATTGGCTTCTTCGTAATCGACACCAGCGACCCTCGCCCATGCCTCTACGATAAAAGAGCCTAAGTTCTCCTGTTGTGTTTGAGTTTTCCCTAACCAGTTAAACCTATCTTTGTTGAACATGAGCACTAGGTGATAGTGGTCGTTTATCGAGCTAGAACGTTCTCTCACCCAAGCAATTCTAACCTTGCAGGGATGTACTCTACTCCCTTCTCTTTTCTTTCGTTTGCCTGAGTGATCAATTTGTGACTGTAATGAGCGTAGAAAGTCAGTCATGACATTACCGCTCTTTTCGTTTTTCCTTAGCTTGGGAAACCTCAAATCCACACGAATAGCCATTAGCCTAGGATACTCGTCTAATGCAAGATCAACCGTATCGTACATTTTTTCTAAGTAGTCGATGTAGAGTGGACCGTGCTCGGTCTGGATAGGTCTACCCAAAAAGGTTGGCTTGGTGGTGAGTCTGAGGTTTTTGTTTTTTCTAGAACGAACATTCATTCCTATCTACTCCTGTGTTGAGGTTCATAGATAGGCCTGTGTCGTTATTTTTAATTGTGTACTGTGAGTCACTTGGTGTGACTCAGGGATATGTGATGATGTAGTCGCGTATTAGGTATGGTAGATGTTTAGTTATTAACGTAATAATACTAACCAGACAGACAAAGCAGAAAACCACTAAATGTAGACTTCCAGCTCGCCTGCAAGAGCAAATGCTAGTTAACCACCAACGCCTAAGCACTGAACTATAGAAAATCGATATTCGCTTCCCACTCTCGAACCCAAGTAAGTTACAAGTTAGATGACAATCCGCTGATCTAATTAATGAAGATAGAGCGTGATAGTAAATACGACTTCAACAACAATCCATTATATCGAAACGCCCCAACGTATCCTCACTCATTACCAAAAACCACGCTTTATACGTATTTAACCCTAGAACTTGCTCACATAAAAAGTGACAACATTACTTGCTTTTATTATATTAATCATCGGATTACATTAACTTTAGAGTTTAAGAAAGTAAAAACATGACACATACTGACAAAGATGAAATCAATTCATCAGAAGCACCAACCTTGAAAGAAACACCAACACTCGATCCGAAAGCTAACATGGAAATCATCAATTTTATTAACTCTTACGATGTTAAAGGGAACTGTTACCTTTACCATGAAGGAGAAGAAAAACTGGTTCCGACACTTCTTCGGTCAGGTGATAGAAAGAGGATTAGCTTAATGAAAGAGCTAGAAGAAGCTCGAACCATAAGGCAACTCCATAAGACTCGCCTATTCAAAGATCACCCATTTCTAAAAAAACAAAGGCGGATTATTCTGCTACCGTATTCTTCCATTTCAAAAAGCTATATGCCGACGAGCCACTATTCCGAGAGAGATATTAATCGAACAAACATCATCAACACCTTTTGGAAAAGCAAACTCGAACTGCATTATGATGCTGCGGAAGCATCGATTCTGGTTTGCTCGTTTTTAGCCAAAAATATTGATCGCAATACCCACGGTTTAGGGATAAGCCAAAGCAAGATTGCAATCATATTGGGAATGAGTGTTCGACGAGTATCAGATACTTTAAAACGACTTGAGCAATTCGGTTATGTGATACGACACAAAGAAAAAGCCACGCGAGGGAAGTTAAGTCTTGGTACTTTTATACAGGTAACAGAGGCTTTTTCGTCACAATTTTTTGCCCCCCAAAAGCCCACGGGAGAATCAAAGGAAAAGCAAAAACAAAGTTCTGAGCACCAATCGCAGGAGCTCCCTGAGAAACGTTATTTTCGATTTTTGAAAAGTTTGAGCGATCTACGGCTTGATCTAAAGAATTTCATCGTGAAAAGCAAGGACCCGATACCACCAGCCGTTTTGCAGCAGATTTTTAAGGTTTTGGAATAAACATTTGCGGGAGGAACACCGACTTTTATGGGGCTAAACACCTTCGCTTAGCTGTATAAAGGCATTTACCATACACGTGATATGACCGCTTTGATAACGTACTGATCTAGAACTTGATATACCAACAAGAAGTGGAGATGGGGATTAAAACTCACGTATATCGAATACAGCTTAAGTACCCTGATGAAGCAGCGTTTAAAATAAAGACACTGTTGTTTACGGCAGAATTACATGACACTATATTTACCTCAGTATGCACATATACCTCTCACAGCTTAGTGTTTCGGTTGGTATAAATACCAGAATTAATAATGATAATAATTATCAATACACAGATAGTAGAACTATTGTCAACGTAAGAAACATAGCGACTTAAACCAACTGGGTAGTATATTGGGTAGTAAAACCATAAAACAGACAACAAGATGCCACTAAGCTTATGATTTTTAAATAATAAAAATAGTTACTCAACGAACAGATCCAGAATATTGAATAATCGACTCTAATCAAATTTCGAGCCCTGCAACGCAGGGCTTTTTTATGTCGAATGACCCACTTGCTTCAATACTCTAAACCCAATAATCTAATCAGGTTATTTGTAACCTAGAATTTTCCTTATGGCTTCGTATCCTTGCTATATCTTGCAGCTAGATGTACCTATCAAGTTCTATCCTGAGCGGAATCACTTGGTGATTGACGAGCAAGAAGTTCATTTAGAGCCGCTGCAGGCTCGGCTACTTAACTACCTAATCGAGTGCAAAGGTAAAGTGGTCAGCACTCAACAAATCGCCGAATCCGTTTGGCAACGCAGCCATGTCTCTGACAACCTAGTTAGACAAGTCATTAGCCAGTTGAGAAGTCACTTACAAGATACATCCCGGCCGTACCACGTGATTCAAACCATTCCTAAGCAGGGCTATCTGTTTGATATCAGCATAACTGAAGAGTCTGAGCCTGTATCAGTGGTATCGATGCAACCTCTAGAGAAGTCGAGTTCTAACATTGAGATTGCCCCTAAAAAGAGATGGGGGCTCTATCTCGCTCTCACAACATTTTGTGTCGCAGTAGCAGCAAGCATATTATTTATTACGAACCATCAGAGCCAATTGAATACCCGCTCTACAGCGCTCCAAACACAGCCCGTTCCAGTTTATATCCATGAGCTGACACTTGACTCAAACCAAGATTACTCCATGGCTGAAAGTGTTTTTAACTACCTGTTTTATGGATTGAATTCTGCAAGCAACATTACTGGTTATCATTTTTCTCAGTTAGCTGAATCGAGCAAAGAGCACTTGCTACGCCAAGGTGTCGAAATCAAAGGTTGGATAAAGCACTCAGGACAGAACTATCTTCTTACCCTGATCATACAAAACAACCAACACCCTGAGATCAACGATAAAATCGAAAAGACATTTAGCGAAAGCTCTTTCTTTGACGCTATAGGTGATGTCGTTTTAGAAGTGAAAACCGTCATTGATCCAAATGCTAGCGACTATCAAGCCACAAACCATAGAGTCACTGCGATCGATAACTTTGATGACTGGAAAGCTATCTCTGCGGGAATATCTCTTTTCTATCAAGGAAAAGGGGGCGAAGCTTTCAGGCCCATCACTAACAAGCTTCTGCAAATTCAACAACAAGGCCGAGATAACTACTTAGTCAACGCCTTGCTGTCATATTCAGCTTCTTTAGACTATTTACAAAGTCATAGCCAGAAAAGTCAGTCACAATCACTCATCTTAGCCAAACAGGCCTTTGAGATGAACCCTCGTTGCGACATCGTTAACTTGACTCTTGGCTTAGCGCTGCTTATCAACAATCAGCACGAGCAATCCTACCCTTACCTATTCTATGCTGCAGAAAGTACGCCGAGCCCGATCAGTTATTACCTACTTAGTGTGACTGAACAACAAGCACACAACCCGAAAGGCTCACAATACAACTACCAGCGCTACGAGAATCTACAAAAAGAGAATAGAGGGCAACTGTTTGATCTTATTGAGTCTTCACAAAAATCAAACCTCTTCTAAACCTCATTTTCCCAAACCCTAAGCCTTACTCCAGTGATGAATAGGTAAGGCTATTACACCCGTCCTTGCCCCGGAAAAACCACCTCTGTGAAAGCCATGAAATGTAGGAATTTTGTGTGCATTTAATCCCAATTGCCTTGCATCAAGCTCAAAAGAGACTGCTGTTAGCATACTAGTTAGCAAATCAGTTTCATCCGTTTAAGGCACAAGTTTATGTTAAAAAAACTCGCATATCAGATTATTCCAATTCAGATTTTTTTGTTTGTGTTTTGGTTTAAAAATGGCTTCATCGACAAGGTAATGGGTGTCTCATTAGGCATCATTACTCCAGAAACTGCGTACCAAGGTGACACTTGGGCAGGCTGGAAAGATTATATCGTTGGAACATGGGATAAAAGCCAAGTAGGGCATATTTTCTTAAGTCCAACATTCGACTTTATGTTCCCTATCTTAATTGTGCTGCAGTGCTTGCCATTTGTTCTCGTTATTCGCTCAGTGCTAAGCGGTGAGTTTATGGCGAACAAGCAAAGACCTTGGTTACGCTATGCGGCAATTGCATCACTGTTTGTAACAGGGTGTATGGCGCTGACTCAAACTCTTTCTGGAGCGAGTGATGGCCAGTACCTATGGCAGTTTATGGGCTTTAGCATGGTTGCGCTTATGTATATCCGCCACGAAGACCAACATTAAAGCAAAGAACAACATTAAAACAAAATGCCCCGCTTCACTCGCGGGGCATTTTATTCTAAATAATCTACTCATCTTTCTCGGCAGTATTGTTATCAATATATGGCCAATAATGATGACCGATTCGAATCACCATCGTCGCTACCGCCAAAATTAATGCCGCCACGGATAGCCAAACGATTAAGGTCGCATCCAACTCTTTCATGCCTAACGTGATGTATCGAGCGATCGCCATCATAGCAATATAGATAGGGTAACGAACTGGGATTTTACCGTTCATCACGAACTGCTTAACCATCGCCAGCACTTCGAGATAGATAAACATCAATAGGATGTCGGTCAGCAGAACACGCTTTTCAGTAAAAACATGAACAAACTCTTCGACCATCGCAAACAAGGTCGCAAGAGTAATCGCAACTAGCAACACAGCCTCTAATGCGTGGAAGATTTTAAGAAACGGCTTACTGAAAGATTTAGGAAGACTGGAAGGCATAATCCTTATCCACTATAAAAATGCTAAGCACCCAGTTTACCACGAGATATGTGACAAAGGTGTAAGCAAACCTCACCCAGAAAACAATTTAGTGACAAAATAGAGTAAATCAATCTTATTGTCCTAAATAGGCGATTTATGCTACTCTTCGCCTCCATTTTTCTGGCCTAAATTTCACCAATTCGGTGAGCCAATCCGGTCAGTGCTATCTTTATATATGTCAGCCTTGCAGCTGGCCGTTATCAAACCAAATGTGAGATCGTCCCTATGGGTAAAGGCACTCTATATATCGTATCTGCACCAAGCGGTGCTGGAAAATCTAGTCTAATTTCTGCAATGCTAGAAACAAATCCAACCTACGCGATGAAAGTGTCGGTATCTCACACTACTCGTGGTATGCGCCCGGGTGAGCAAAATGGTGTTCATTACCACTTCGTTCAAAAGGAGCATTTTGAAGAGCTGATCGAAAAGAATGAATTTCTTGAGTACGCTGAAGTGTTCGGTAACTACTACGGTACCTCTCGCGTTTGGATTGAAAATAACCTAGATAAAGGGATCGATGTGTTCCTAGATATTGACTGGCAAGGCGCTCGTCAAATCCGAGAACAGATGCCACAAGCAAAAAGCCTATTTATCCTACCACCATCAAACGGTGAGCTAGAGCGTCGCCTTAACGCACGTGGTCAGGATAGCGACGCTGTTATCGCGAAACGCATGGCAGAAGCGAAGTCTGAAATCTCGCACTACAGTGAGTACGACTACGTGATCGTCAATGATGATTTCGATACTGCATTAATGGACTTTAAGGCCATCATCCGCGCAGAAAGATTGAAGCACGACAAGCAAACTGCTAAATATAAAGGCATGCTTGACGCGCTTTTAGCTGAATAAGTTATCTTTTCGAGCTTCTAGCTTCGAAAAGATAACAGTTCTATTAACCAATAGGCGAGAATTTCAATAAACTAGTGGCTCGTAACTAGTGACTAGCATCTAAGCCACTCTGCCTGTATAATTTCTCGTCATTCAAAATTTTAGTTAACTAATTTGGAGTTCTCATGGCACGCGTAACTGTTCAAGACGCTGTTGAAAAAGTTGGCAACCGTTTCGACCTAGTTCTAATTGCGGCACGCCGCGCTCGTCAAATGCAAACTGGTGGCAAAGATTCACTAGTGCCAGAGGAGAATGATAAGCAAACGGTTATCGCTCTACGCGAAATCGAAGAAGGCCTTATCACTAAAGAGATCCTTGATGCACGTGAGCGTCAAGAGCAGCAAGAGCAAGAAGCCGCTGAACTAGCAGCTGTAAGCAGCATCGCTCACAGCCGTTAATTAGCCCTCTCTTTTACAACTATCTTCCGGGCCTAAAGTTTGTATCTATTCGATAGCCTTAAAGACGTTGCCCAAGAATACCTAACAGAGCCTCAAATTGAGGCTCTGCGTCAATCTTATGTGGTAGCGAAAGACGCCCATGAAGGGCAAACCCGCTCTAGCGGCGAACCTTATATCATCCACCCTGTTGCTGTATCTCGTATCTTGGCCGAAATGCGTCTAGATATTGAGACGCTACAAGCAGCCCTTCTGCATGATGTCATAGAAGACACTGACGTGACCAAAGAAGAGCTCGAAGCTCAATTTGGTAATACGGTTGCAGAACTTGTGGATGGCGTTTCTAAGCTTGATAAGCTTAAGTTTCGTGATCGCAAGGAAGCTCAGGCAGAAAACTTCCGTAAGATGGTTCTTGCCATGGTGCAAGACATCCGCGTTATTCTAATCAAACTCGCAGACCGTACTCACAATATGCGCACTTTGGGTGCTCTACGCCCAGATAAAAAGCGCCGTATTGCTCGCGAGACATTAGAAATCTACTCTCCATTGGCGCACCGCCTTGGTATCCACAACATCAAAACTGAACTTGAAGAGCTTGGTTTTGAAGCGCTCTACCCGAACCGTTATCGCGTTCTTAAAGAGGTAGTGAGAGCTGCGCGTGGTAACCGCAAAGAGATGATTCAACGCATTCATGATGAGATAGAAGGTCGACTTGAAGAAGTTGGCTTAAAAGCTCGCGTATTTGGTCGAGAAAAAAACCTGTTCTCCATCTACAACAAGATGAAGACCAAAGAACAGCGTTTCCATACCATCATGGATATCTACGCTTTCCGCGTCGTAGTTGATGATGCTGACACCTGTTACCGAGTACTTGGTCAAGTTCATAGCTTGTACAAACCACGTCCAGGTCGCATGAAAGACTACATTGCGGTACCAAAAGCGAACGGCTATCAATCTATTCACACTTCGATGGTCGGCCCTCATGGTGTCCCTGTTGAAGTTCAGATCCGTACTGAAGATATGGATCAAATGGCGGATAAAGGTGTCGCAGCCCACTGGTCATATAAAGGCAATGGTGAACGTACTGGCACCACCGCTCAAGTGAAAGCACAGCGTTGGATGCAAAGCCTACTTGAGCTACAACAAAGCGCAGGCAACTCATTTGAGTTTATCGAGAACGTTAAATCTGATCTGTTCCCAGATGAGATTTACGTCTTCACGCCAAAAGGTCGCATCGTTGAGCTACCAGTAGGGGCAACCGCTGTAGACTTTGCTTACGCAGTCCATACCGATGTCGGAAATACCTGTGTCGGTGCGCGTGTTGATCGCAACCCTTACCCGCTAAGTAAATCACTCAAGAACGGCCAAACTATTGAGATTATCAGTGCGCCGGGTGCACGCCCGAATGCAGCATGGCTCAACTATGTAGTGACTTCACGTGCTCGTACTAAGATCCGTCAGGTTCTGAAAACCATGCGCCGCGAAGAGTCAATTACACTAGGTCGCCGCTTGCTCAATCATGCACTGGGCGAACTATCACTTTCTGACATCAGTGAAGAAAACATCAATCATGTATTAAGCGATCTTAAGATCGACTCGATTGATGACCTACTGGCTGATATCGGCCTAGGCGAACTGATGAGTATCGTCATTGCTCGTCGCCTATTAGGTGATGCGGATGAGCTAACAGAAGTGGAAGGCTCAAGCGAAACCGACAGCAACAAGAAGAAACTGCCTATCCGTGGTGCGGAAGGTATCTTGCTGACGTTTGCCAACTGTTGTCACCCAATTCCAGACGATCACATTATTGCTCACGTATCACCAGGCCGCGGCTTAGTGGTTCACCGCGAGATGTGTCCGAACGTACGTGGTTACCAAAAAGAACCAGATAAGTACATGGCAGTTGAGTGGTCGGAAGATTACGATAAAGAGTTCATTACTGAAGTAACCGTTGACGTACAAAACCGTCAAGGTGCACTAGCAGAACTGACCAATGTAATCTCTAAGACAGGCTCAAACATTCACGGCCTTTCAACCGAAGAGCGTGATGGTCGCCTATACACGGTGACGGTACTGCTCACGACCAAAGATCGTGTTCACCTTGCGGGTATTATGCGTAAGATTAAGGCAATGCCACATACGCTCAAAGTACGCCGTCGCAAGAACTAATCGACTGAACAGTTGAATCTAAATGTCCTTGAAGCCTCAGGTTTCAGGGACATTTTTGTAAGTAAGAAAGATTTATGAATTTAGAACGTTACAACCGAATCCAACAAGTGCTTAAAGCGCGCCAAGCAGACTTAACGCTGTGCCTTGAAGAAGTCCATAAGCCAAACAATGTGTCAGCTGTGATTCGTACCGCTGATGCAACCGGCATCCATAAAATTCATGCGGTATGGCCAAACGAGATGCGTACCCTGAGCCACACTTCGGCAGGCGCGCGTAACTGGGTCGATGTGGATACTCACGACAGCATTGAAGAGGCAATCACTGAGCTGAAAGCGCAAGGCATGCAGGTATTGGTAACCAACCTGTCTGATACTGCTGTAGATTTTCGTGAAATTGACTACACCAAGCCAACCGCAATCATTCTAGGCAGTGAAAAGGTTGGCGCTTCGGAAAAAGCTAAACAACTAGCCGATCAGGACATCATCGTACCTATGGTTGGCATGGTTCAGTCACTCAATGTTTCGGTAGCCAGTGCGGTTATTCTGTATGAAGCGCAGCGTCAACGTGAAGCGGCTGGCATGTACGATAACGAAGTCAGCTCAGTGCCAGAAGAAACCATTCACCGCCTGCTATTTGAACGTGGCCACCCTGTACTCGCTAAAGTAGCTAAGCGTAAAGGCCTCGCTTACCCACCACTTGATGACCAAGGGCAGATCGTTGCAGACGACGCTTGGTGGGCAGAAATGCAGAAGAAGTAGCGAGAAGCGAGAAGCGAAGCGTTCTCGCAGGGCGCAGCCCGCTCTTCGCCCTTCATTTTTTCCTGTACAAAAACACAGCTCGATGGTTAACTATTACTAACTTATAGAATGACTTATCGAGCTTTTTTATGTCCCAGCTACTCTCTGCTATTCCTTTAACGTCGTTAACCGGCGTCGGCGCCAAAGTGGCCGAGAAACTAGCGAAAGTTGGGCTTGTTACTGCTCAAGACTTACTGTTTCACCTGCCTCTTCGTTATGAAGATCGCACTCGCATCTATCCAATCGCCAAACTGCACGCTGGGCTATGGGCTGCTGTACAAGGCAAAGTGATGAGTGTGGATACCCTATTTGGCAAACGCAAAATGCTGGCTGTGAAAATCAGCGATGGCAACGGCACCATTACACTGCGCTTTTTCAACTTCACTGCGGGGATGAAAAATAACTTTGCTGAAGGTAAAACCGTCCATGCCTATGGTGAGATCAAACGTGGTGGCTACGGCTTAGAAATCGTCCATCCTGACTATAAATTCTATGCTCCGAACCAAAAAGCCGATGTTGAACAAACATTAACCCCAGTTTATCCAACCACGGATGGGCTGCGCCAAGTGACGCTGCGTAACCTAACTGACCAAGCACTAGAATTACTCGATAAAGCTGCTGTACAAGAGCTTCTGCCAAGTGGGCTTTACGATCAGCAAACGACCCTTGCTCAAGCTCTACATACCATTCATCGCCCGCCGCCTAACATCGACTTAGAACAGTTTGATGAAGGTAAGCACCCAGCGCAGATACGCCTGATTATGGAAGAGTTACTTGCGCAGAACTTATCCATGCTCTCGGTTCGTAGCAAAGGCCAGCAAGATGCTGCGCTGCCTTTAGCAAGACGCGATAGCCTCAAACAGCAGCTACTCAGCCAACTGCCGTTTTCACCGACCAATGCCCAAGCGCGGGTGGTACAAGAAATCGAACAAGACTTAGAAAAGCCTCACCCTATGATGCGCTTAGTTCAGGGCGATGTTGGTTCAGGCAAAACCTTGGTTGCTGCTTTAGCCGCTCTGCGTGCACTCGAACATGGTTACCAAGTTGCGTTGATGGCACCAACCGAACTGCTGGCCGAGCAGCACGCCATCAACTTTGCTCACTGGCTGGAGCCAATGGGTATCAAAGTCGGCTGGTTAGCGGGCAAGCTTAAAGGCAAAGCGAAAGAGAGTGAGCTAGCTAAGATAGCCAGTGGTGAGGCACAAATGGTGGTCGGTACCCACGCCTTGTTCCAAGAGCATGTAGAGTTCCACCACTTAGCATTAGTGATTATTGATGAACAGCACCGTTTTGGTGTCCACCAGCGTTTAGAGCTGCGCGAGAAAGGTGAAAAGCAAGGAACTTACCCTCACCAGCTAATCATGACAGCGACACCGATTCCACGCACTCTAGCGATGACTGCCTATGCTGACCTTGAGACTTCGGTCATCGATGAGCTACCACCAGGACGAACGCCGATTCAAACCGTCGCTATTCCGGATACTAAGCGCGAGGATATTGTTGAACGAGTACGGAATGCCTGTCTTAACGAAGGCAAACAAGCTTACTGGGTATGTACCTTAATTGATGAGTCTGAAGTACTCGAAGCGCAAGCCGCTGCCGATACCGCAGAAGAGCTGCAACGCAAACTGCCAGATGTGAAAATTGGTTTAGTTCATGGCCGAATGAAACCAGCCGAGAAACAAGCAGTGATGCAGGACTTCAAAGACAATAAGCTGCACTTGCTGGTAGCGACAACCGTGATTGAAGTGGGTGTAGACGTGCCAAACTCAAGCTTAATGATCATTGAAAACCCCGAGCGCCTAGGTTTGGCTCAACTGCACCAGCTACGTGGCCGTGTTGGCCGAGGCAGTGTTGCCAGCCACTGCGTGTTGCTCTATCACTCTCCGTTATCTAAAACCGCGCAAAAGCGTCTCGGCGTGCTGCGTGAGAGTAATGATGGCTTTGTGATTGCTCAGCGTGATTTAGAGATCCGTGGCCCAGGTGAACTGCTGGGAACGAAACAAACAGGTATGGCCGATTTTAAGATTGCCGACTTAGTACGAGATCAGCGCTTAATTCCGGAAGTTCAGCGCATCGCTCGTCATATTCATGACAACTATCCTGATAATGCTGTCGCGATTATTGATCGTTGGTTGGGTGATAGGGATGTCTATTCGAAGGCTTAAGAGAAGAGCGACGAGCGACGAGCGACGAGCGACGAGCGACGAGCGACGAGCGACGAAAAGTACCGTAGCCCGTCACTATGTCAAGCTCTCATCTCGGAGCTCGCAGCTAGAAACTGAAAACTAGTCCTTCACCTGCAGGATCTCATCCCACGGCAAGTTTTCATCACCCAATACAATAAAGTTCGGGTTTTCCAACGTATCACGCTCGTTGTATGAAAGCGGCTCAAGTTGAGTACTCAAGATACGTCCGCCAGCTTCTTCAACAATACATTGCGTCGCAGCGGTATCCCACTCTCCCGTCGGCCCTAGACGTAAGTAACAATCGACCGCCCCTTCAGCAACCAAACACGCTTTCAATGCAGCAGAGCCAAGTGGTACTAGATCATAGTTCCAAGCGCTGCTCATACGCCCAGTGATGCGGTTGATATCTTGGCGACGACTGATGGCCATCGCTATCGGGCTCTTAGGGCCACCATGCTGATGGGTCTTGATACGAACACTTTCGCTCAGGTCTGGAATTTTCCAAGCGCCTTTGCCGTGATAGGCATAATAGGTCACCCCTGAGACGGGAGCGTATACTACTCCCATCACCGGTTTATTGTTCTCAATCAGAGCAATGATAGTGGCAAAATCACCACTACGAGCAATAAACTCTTGGGTTCCATCAAGTGGATCAACTAACCAGTAGCGATCCCACTGCGATCGTTTATCTAAACTAATATCCGCCGCTTCTTCCGACAATACGGGAATATCAGGCGTCAGCTCCGATAGCTTCTCAGTAATCAGTTTGTGTGCCGCAATATCTGCGCTGGTGACTGGGGTTTCGTCACTTTTGATAAATTCTTCGTACTCTTTCTTCTCGTAAATATCGAGAACAAGCTGCCCGGCACTGCGAGCAATTTCAATCACGGACGGTAAATGGTGAGACAAGTTTTCAATTATTGGCATAAAAATTCCTTTGCGCTCTCGCTTAAACTCCTTTGCTCAAGGCAAGGCCGATAATTATTATTTTAAAACGCGTAGAGCGAGTAATAGCGCGGTAATACTGCGCGCTTCACTAAAATCGAGGTGCGTCAGCAGTTCTTCGGCTTGCGCCAACGGCCAACGAACCACATCTAATGGTTCAGGTTCATCACCTTCTAGTTTTTCTGAGTATAGATCTTCGGCGATGAATAGGGTCATTTTACTCGAGAAATAAGAAGGTGCTAAAACCACTTCTTTTAGCGCTGTAAGCTTATTCGAACCTTGGCCTATTTCTTCCTTCAGCTCTCGCACTGCAGCCTGCTCCGGCGTCTCCCCCGGGTCAATCAACCCTTTAGGAAAGCCTAACTCATAGCGCTCTGTCCCCGCAGCATATTCGCGGACTAACAGAATATCGCCTTGAGCTGTGATCGGTACCATCATCACCGCATTACGGCCGCTTGGCTTCATGCGCTCATAGGTTCGTTCCTCACCATTGCTAAAACGCAGATCCAGCGCTTCAATCGCGAACAGTCGTGATTGTGCAACTGTCTGTTTATCTAGAATTTCTGGTGGAGTACGTTTAGCCACGAGCTTGCTCCTATACGAAAGTTGAAGCTCCTAATATAGGAGAAATTTTATCAGTTTGAAAACAAAAAAGGGCTGGCATCGCTGCCAACCCTCTCGATTTGATTCAATTTAGAGCAATGTCTTAGTAGTAAGAGTGCTCACCGCGATCGTGTTCTGTTGCGTCACGTACCGCTGACAGCTCACCTTCAAATTGTTGTAGAAGCTCTTTCTCGATGCCTTCTTTAAGAGTCACATCAACCATAGAACAACCGTTACAACCACCACCAAAGGCTACGATAGCAATGCCTTCTGCAGTGATTTCAACTAGGTTTACGTGACCACCGTGGCCCGCTAGTTGAGGGTTCACCTGAGTTTGAATCACGTACTCTACGCGCTCAACAAGAGGTGCATCATCAGAGACTTTACGCATTTTCGCGTTTGGCGCTTTAAGCGTAAGTTGAGAGCCCATCTTATCCGTCACAAAGTCGATCTCTGCGTCTTCAAGGAAAGGTAAGCTTAGTTCATCAATAAACGCTGAAAAACCTTCAAACTTAAGTTCTGTATCCGTAGATTCTACTGCTTCAGTTGGGCAGTAAGATACACCACACTCTGCGTTTTGAGTGCCCGGGTTTACCACGAATACGCGAATGTTAGTGCCTTCTGGCTGCTGACCCAATAGGTTAGCAAAATGAGATTGGGCGTTTTCTGTAATAGTAATAGAATTTGACACGACGAATACCTGAGTAATTTTGTAGGCTATTTGTTGTCCATTTTACTCCTGAAAATTTAGAGGTCTAGCGTTTTGATCAAATTCAGCTAAGTTCCTACGTCAGGAGTACGGCAAATGCAGTAAATATCGACACTTTTGACGCCACTATCAAGCAGTAATTTGCATAAATGCTGCACCGTACTGCCTGTCGTCACAACATCATCAATAATTGCGACGTGACGATAAGGATTTTCCTCTTTAAGCAGCCTAAATGCTCCGTTCAAGTTCACCTGCCTCTCACGCCGATTCAAGCCTTTTTGCTGTTTAGTCGAACGAATGCGACGAAACATAGGCCGATATTTGCATCCTAACTGCTTAGCCAACGAGGCAGCCAATAGCTCACTTTGATTGAAGCCTCGACGCCACTGCCGGCTCCAATGCAGTGGCACAGACGTCACCACTTCAGCAGGGATATCTATGTTGGGAATGAGCAAATCAACCAGTTTACTGGTGTGCCAAAACTGACCTTCATACTTCAAATGATGTACGTAAGTAGATAAGGGCTGTTGATAATCGCCAACGCAGTAAAGTCGACACCAAGGTGGAGGCGTAACCAAGCACTCACCACACACAGGCGTATCAGCCACACAGGGTAAACCGCAACGTTGACAGCGAGGTATCGGTAAGAAGTTTTTACGACAAGCAAAACAAAATCCATTGTGTTGCTGGTCTAACTCTAAGCCACATAACTCGCAGTTGAGTGGCAACAGGTCGGCGATGTATTTGATCACTCTTTGCGGTAACATGAACAAAATCTCAGCAATGGAAAAGCCCATTGTGACGATCAAAACTGACGCTTAAGGATGGAAAAAGTGGTACATAGCGAGAGCAACTCACAACCTTTATTTTGGCACACAGCAGGCAGCGGTGACGATATCGTCCTACTCCATGGTTGGGGAATGAATGGTGCAGTATGGCAACAGACTGTCGATGTCCTTAGCCAACACTATCGTGTGCATGTGGTTGATCTCCCTGGTTTTGGTCATAGTCATCAATCTTGTTTCACCAATATGGAACAGTTAGCGAGTCAGGTTTTAGCAGATGCACCACAACAAGCGGTTTGGCTTGGTTGGTCATTGGGCGGTTTGCTGGCAACCCATATCGCACTCAATCACCCAGAGCGAGTGCGAAAGCTGATTACAGTGGCGAGCTCGCCAAAGTTTGCTGCCGAAAAGCGTTGGCGTGGAATCAAATCAGAAGTACTCAGCAACTTTACTGAGCAGTTGGTTGAAGATTTTCAACTGACGGTCGAGCGCTTTATGGCTCTGCAAGCGATGGGCAGCCCTTCGGCAAGGCAAGATGTTAAACAGCTCAAAAAAGCCGTGCTCTCTCGCCCTGCGCCTAACCCAGATTCACTGTTAGCGGGGCTTAAACTGCTTGCCGATATCGATTATCGCGCAGAATTAGAACGCTTAACCACACCAACACTGCGGCTCTATGGCCGACTTGATGGCTTGGTGCCTGTTAAGGTTGCTAGCGATGTCGACACCCTGCTACCAGCGAGTGAAAGTCATACCTTTAGTGCCTCTTCCCACGCGCCATTTATGACCGAGTTTGACGAGTTTTGCCACAAGGTGCGCCAATTTGTAGCCTAAGCGTTTGTTTCTATTAGGCACATTCAAATAATTGTCACTGACGCTAAATATTTGTCACTACTGGTCGATAAATATACTAACCGACGGAGTGTTCGCTCCAACGGTTGGGCGTGAGGAGACAAACAATGCTCGTATCACCTACGAACGTAAGCGTTCCACTGATCGCCCCATCGGTTAATGTGCAAACGGAACAAGCGGCACGCGACAATAAAGTCCGTGAGCCAATTGCTCCAACCATTGCATTAGCCAAGAGCAACGCCGAACGAAAAGTGACAGCAGACGATAAGCGGCGCAAACAATCTTCATGGGATCCTTCAGAGCACCCTAGCTATGAGACGGATGATGTGGAGGATGTCGTTGACGCTTCTCACTATCAGGCCGAAGATACCATCGAACGGCTTTTTAAACTGCTTTCACTCGATAGTTACAGCGAACATCAAGGTAAAGGCTATGCTATGCGCTTTCGCTTGCCGAGACGCATAATCGATGCGGCGATATCAGAAGGAATGATGGCCAAACGCAGGACGGTGATAAAGTTTCACTACGGACAAGCCGTTGTGCCCAACACTCCATCTGATGTAATTGCGGTGTTGTAGTACCTTATCTTGCTTTAGCTCGATAAGGTAATACCCAAAAAAAATCCCCGCCAGTATTACTACTGCGGGGATTTGTCTTTTTACCGATTTACGGCAGATTAACGCTTCGCTTTGGCAAATGCGGCAGCAAATGCTCCGCCCATTGCGCTGTTGCCATTCGATTCTTCGCGGCGACGCTGATTGCCTTGCGGTTGGCGCTGTTGACCACGTGGTGCACTTGAGCGCTGAGAACGATTATCTTGTCCCGGCTCATCATTTAGACGCATCGACAAACCGATACGTTTACGCTGCACGTCCACTTCCATCACTTTCACTTTGACGATATCGCCCGCTTTAACCACTTCACGTGGATCCGACACATAACGGTCAGTCAGAGCAGAAATATGGACTAAACCATCTTGGTGAACACCGATATCAACAAAGGCACCAAAGTTCGCCACGTTTGATACCACGCCTTCCAGTACCATGCCCGGTTCAAGATCTGATACAGAATTAACCCCGTCAGCAAAGGTTGCTGTCTTAAATTCAGGGCGAGGGTCACGACCCGGCTTATCCAACTCTTTAATGATATCGGTTACCGTAGGCACACCGAAATTCTCATCGGTGTAGTCCACCGCATGTAGACCACGTAAGAATTGAGTATCACCAATCAAGTCTTTGACATCTTTATGGTTTTTCTCTGCGATAGCCTTCACGACTGGGTAAGCTTCCGGGTGAACCGATGAGGCATCTAGTGGGTTTTTACCATCCATAATGCGTAGAAATCCAGCACACTGTTCAAACGCTTTTGGCCCTAAGCGAGCCACTTTTTTCAGCGTAGTACGCGCTTCAAAGCGGCCGTTCTCATCACGGTAATTAACGATATTCTGAGCAATAGTGCTTGAAAGACCAGCAACGCGAGTCAGCAGTGCAGGAGAAGCGGTGTTCACATCCACACCAACCGCGTTTACACAGTCTTCTACCACCGCATCAAGACGTTTCGCGAGCATAGATTGGCTCACGTCATGCTGATACTGGCCTACACCGATTGATTTCGGGTCAATCTTCACTAGCTCTGCCAACGGGTCTTGCAGACGACGTGCGATAGACACTGCACCACGCAGCGACACATCGAGATTAGGGAATTCTTTTGCAGCCAGCTCTGACGCCGAGTAAACCGAAGCGCCCGCTTCACTGACCATGATTTTCTGCACCTTAAGGTTGCCACGTTTGATCAGGTCAGCAACAAAGCTGTCGGTTTCACGTGAGGCAGTACCATTACCTATCGCAATCAAATCGACATTGTACTTACGCACCAAGGCATCAACAATTTGCGCCGATTTATCGTATTGCTTTTGTGGTGGATGTGGGTAGATGGTTTCTGTCGCCAGCACTTTACCCGTTGAGTCCACCACTGCGATTTTAGAACCCGTACGTAGACCAGGATCGAGGCCAAGTGTTGCGCGAGGACCCGCTGGCGCAGCCATTAGCAAATCTTTTAGGTTAGTGGCAAACACTTCGATTGCTTCAATTTCAGCACGCTCTTTCATAGCTCCCATTAGTTCGGTTTCCATGTGCATAGAAACCTTGATGCGCCATGCCCAGCTAATAACCTGCTTACGCCACCCATCAGCAGGGGCGCTGCTGAGGGAAATACCATAGTGGTCACTGATAATCGTCTCACAGTAAGACTGACGTGCGCCCTCTTCCTGCTCAGGATCCGCATTCATCGCTAAGGTTAAGAAACCTTCGTTACGACCACGCAGCATTGCCAATGCGCGGTGAGATGGCACTTTACTGATCGCCTCATTGTGTTCGAAGTAATCTTTAAATTTTTCGCCCTCTTGCTGCTTACCCTCAACAACGCGAGCAACGAGCTCAGCGCTACGATTAAGGTGATGACGAATCTTCTCTAGTAAGTTGGCATCTTCGGCAATACGCTCCATGATGATAGCGCGTGCGCCATCTAACGCAGCTTTGGTATCCGCAATGCCTTTCTCGGCATCAAGATAGTTTGCCGCTTCAATTTCTGGCTCGGTTTGTGGCTCATTCCACAACTTATCAGCCAGAGGCTCTAAACCTGCTTCAATCGCGATTTGACCTTTGGTACGGCGCTTTGGTTTGTAGGGTAGATATAAATCTTCTAGGCGAGTCTTACTGTCTGCTTGATTGATTTCAGCTTCCAGTTTAGAAGTCAGTTTGCCCTGCTCCTGAATAGATTTCAAAATAGTTTGACGACGCTCATTAAGTTCACGTAGGTACGCGAGGCGGCTATCAAGGTTACGCAGTTGGGTATCATCAAGACCACCGGTCACTTCTTTACGGTAACGAGCAATAAATGGCACCGTATTGCCATCATCAATTAGGTTTACAGCAGCAGTGACTTGCTCTGAGCGTACATTTAGCTCTTGAGCAATCAAATTACAGATAGCTTGGCTCATCCGTGTGTTCTCTTAATTTTATGTGTGGGTTTCAGCTTTCGCTTCTGTGCGCTTCAAAGCTATTGGATATGTTCAATATATTGGGGTAACCATCGGACATTGCAATGCTTTCGACGCTGCGCAGAAAATTAGCCTATAAATTACGGAGCTCAGTAGGACATTGGTCAATATCATGTCAAAACTATAGGTAAAACCGACACTTCTTGATTAGAAACTGTCTACTCTTTCTATACACCCAGATTCTCTCTTAGACTGATGCGGAAATTTTAATGAATAAAATGTTATTGGCAGTAGCCTTAGCGGGCTCATTATTAACGAGTTCAATTGCTTGGGCAGAACCTATTACTGCCACTACCCAAAGCCCAATTTACCAAATAGGCGATAAACTGGTCCTTGGCCGCGTTGAAAATGTTTACCTCGGTGATATTCCAGAATTAGACGGAATCTCGTTCACGGGCAAGATTGACACCGGTGCTGATACCACCTCAATGCACGCCGACAATATCCATATCAGCAGCTTAAACCCAGAGTTCCAACACCTAAAAGATGATGAGTTACTGTGGGCAATTATTGATGATATTGGCGTCACTAAAGCTGTATGGGATGCCAATATCTTTATTCCATATCAGGTAAAGGTGAGTTTCACTATTTATCAGCCATATACAGGTGAAGAGATAGAGATTACTGATGATCTCGAAGACATTAGTGTCATCCGCAGCCGAACCAGTGAGAAGCCAATTCTTCGCCCGACAGTCAGGATGCCCATCACTATTGCCGGTAGAACCGTTGATACAGTCGTCAACCTAACCAACCGTAATCAGTTCTCGGTGCCGATTTTAATCGGAAAAACCTACCTAAATGATAATGCTTGGGTATTCGCAGGCTATGACTATCTTCAAGAGCAGAAGAGCGCCCAGTTGATCGGCAAGAAAGAGAGTGTCGACATCGGCGGTCTAACCCAGAAGGTGAGCTATTCACTGCAAAATAACTACAGTTCATTGCATGCCACCAACATCAAGATCGATGATAAAAATCAGCAGGTTTCCTTTACCATCAAAGGTGACGATGGCAAACAAAACAGGCTGACCCAGCCATTGTTAAGAATGCTCAACGTGAACGGAGAAGAAAAGCCGTTGGTATTTGTACCCGTCAATACTCACAGTGAAACACCTCAATACTGGATGGTTTACTTGACCGATAGAAGTAAGTTCAGCTCTCAGCTTCGCCTTGGCAAGAGCACTTTAAACAAACACTTCATGATTGATACCAGTAAGAAGTCGCTACTGAGTAACTCACCTAAAACATTCAACATTAAATCCAAAGCGATGCAGGTGTCAGGTGATGAAAATATAGTTCTAGACGGTATTCCACTCAAAGCCGAACCGTCGTTAGTGGTCAAAACCCCGCTGCTAAAAGTAGTCAGCTTCGAAATATTCGAGAAAAAAGGCAAAGATTGGGTAACGTATTACCTCACTAATGCCCAAGGTGATGTGCAGCAGTTCTCCAAACCTATCAATAAGAAACTGCGTGTCGGTGATTCAATAAGACCAGTGGTATTTGGCACGTTCAATCTGTATGGCAAGAATGTCGAGATACCGTATGCGATTGATGTACTTGATGACAACGAAGTGGAAGACTACTTTGTCATTGGCCAAAAAATGTCAAAAGATGGCGTGCTGATCAATACCAGAACCGATCACTTGCTTGATGCCTACCCAATGTTCACCGCTGGCCATATCGAAGTGGCGACTGTTGAAGGGCTAGACTTCCCAGTTAAGCTCGATACGGGCGCCGATGTTAGCTCAATCAACGCGCAAAACATCAAGATGTTCAAAAAAGATGGCCAGCAGATGGTCAGCTTCACCTATCAAAACGATGTCGGGATGGAAGAGAAGTTTACGCGTAAAGTCGTCGATACGATGACGATTACCGCCAAGCAAGGCGAGAAAGCCAATGTGCGTCCAGTGGTTGAAATGCATGTCACGCTCGGCAATCTGGAAAAGAAAATCCGCGTCAACTTACAAGACCGTAGCCGATTCCATTACAGTATGATCCTTGGCAAGAACTTCCTTAAATATGGCGCAGTGGTCGCCAGTGACGCCAACTATATCGTCACTGACAAACCTGACTACGAAAAATAGCCAACAAAAGTCCCGCTCCCTGCGGGACTTTTGTTTCATGGCTCAATGGGTAACGTCGCAACTACTCACTATAGCGGATACTATTTACAAACCACTCTTTGAAGCCTTCTGGCGTTTTAACGCTAAATTCATCATCGACTTCTTTTTTCAGTAAAGCTCGCGCCATTGGTGAATCAATCGAAATGTAACCTTTGGCATCCCCATAAATTTCGTCCGGTCCGACAATGCGAAACGCTTTGGTATCACCCTCTTCATTTTCAATCTCAACCCAAGCACCAAAGAAGACCTTGCCCTCTTGTTGTGGAGAGTAATCGACTACTTTGACCTGCTCTAAGCGTTTACGCAGATAGCGAACACGGCGATCGATCTCACGCAGACGCTTCTTATTGTACTGATAGTCTGCATTTTCACTGCGATCGCCAAGGCTTGCTGCCCAAGTCACTTTTTTGGTGACTTCGGGGCGATCTTCTCTCCACAAAAAGTCGAGCTCTTTCTTAAGTCGATCATAACCTTCTCGCGTAATTAGATTTGTTTTCATATTTCTGACGCTATTAAATTGAAGTTCAGATATACATTAGCTAAAAAGGAAATAAACGTTAACAATTCTTTGCACTCATAGAACTGGAACAATGTTACATTTTAAACTGCGCAACTGAGTAAACATTCCATTACTCCAAGTTTGCGTGAGCGTATTCAATAGGTGGAACTATTACATGCAAGAAAATCACAAAATATTAGTTGTCGATGATGATGCACGACTTCGTGCACTATTAGAACGTTACTTGTCTGAGCAAGGGTTTCAAGTTCGCAGTGTCGCTAACAGTGAGCAGATGGACCGCCTGCTAACGCGTGAGACTTTCCACTTGATGGTTTTAGACTTAATGCTGCCAGGTGAAGATGGTCTATCAATTTGTCGCCGTTTACGTAACGCAAACAGCACTCTTCCTATCCTAATGCTAACCGCAAAAGGTGATGAGATTGACCGTATTGTTGGTCTTGAAGTGGGTGCTGACGACTATCTACCAAAACCGTTTAACCCGCGTGAACTTTTGGCTCGTATCAAAGCGGTACTGCGCCGTCAGACAACCGAGCTGCCTGGCGCCCCAAGCAGTGAAGAGTCTGTGGTTGAGTTTGGTGACTTCCGCTTAAACCTAGGCACGCGTGAAATGTTCCGTGACGATGAAGCAATGCCACTGACATCGGGTGAATTTGCAGTTCTTAAAGCACTGGTCACCAATGCACGTGAACCTATGTCACGTGATAAATTGATGAACATGGCACGTGGCCGCGAATACTCCGCGATGGAGCGTTCCATTGACGTGCAAATCTCTCGCTTGCGCCGCATGCTTGAGGTTGACCCAAGCAAACCCCGCTATATCCAAACCGTGTGGGGCTTAGGTTACGTCTTTGTCCCAGACGGTAAAGAAGCCTAAAATAAACAACTATTGATAGAGTGCGAGACCAAGTCTCGCACTCTTTGTTTTAACCACCGCAACTCGCTTAAGGTTGGTGTTATGCGCATCCGCAGCTCATTTACTCAATCCATACTTATCTTCCTGACCCTACTGATTGCCAGTCAGGTTTACTCTTACTACGCTGTGTTCAACTACGCTCTAATGCCGAGTTTGCAGCAGTTCAATAAGATCCTTGGCCACGAAATCAACTTGATGCTTGATGATTCAGAGATCACGGCAGATGAGCTAGATATAAATGCGCCACTGCGTCGCCGTGTTCTAGAGCAGCTTGGGGTGACAATTCATGCTAAAGATAGCCCAATGGCCGATGAGTACTACCATGCGGTGACCATCGACCTAATGAGTGAAGAGATGACCCAAGAGCTCGGTTCACCGACAGATGTGCGTATGATGCTTGGCAGTGACAGTTATGTATTGTGGATGAAGATTGATTCGCTGCCCGATTCACTGCTACGTATTCCACTTTCTGAGCTGCAAGAAGAGGACTTCACTCCGCTCTTTCGCAATAGCTTAATCATGGCGTTACTGATAGTTGCCGGTGGCTGGCTGTTTATCCGCTTACAAAATCGTCCATTGATCGCGCTAGAAAAAGCAGCAAAGGGGGTTGGACGAGGCGAGATCCCTCCGCCACTGCCAGAAAAAGGGCCTTCGGAGATACGCTCAGTTACTCGCGCATTTAATCAGATGTCGAAAGGCATTCAAGCGCTTGAAGAAGACCGCGCGTTATTAATGGCGGGAATTAGCCACGACTTACGTACACCTTTGACTCGTATTCGCCTAGCAACAGAGATGATGTCGCCGGAAGACAGTTATCTTGCCGAAGGCATCATCAGCGATACCGAAGAGTGTAATGAAATCATCAGTCAGTTCATGGACTACCTAAAGCCCGTTAACAAAGACTCTTTCATTCCCGTTGATCTTAATGATATTGCCAATGATGTGGCATCGTCTGAGGGGGGCTATGAGGTTCAGATTGAAACTGAGCTCCACCAGCCGCTCAAAGAGACCATTGGCAGTCCGATTGCGATTAAGCGCGCTGTGAGTAACTTAGTCGTCAATGCGATTCGCTATGGTAATGATTGGATCAAAGTCAGTACCGGTATCACCGCGGATAACAAACTTGTGTGGGTTTGTATTGAAGATAACGGCCCTGGTATTGAGCAGAGCCAGATTGGCAAACTGTTCGAACCCTTTACCCGTGGCGATACTGCACGAGGCAGTGAAGGGACTGGATTAGGTCTAGCTATCGTTAAGCGTATCGCCAGTCAGCATAATGGCTCAGTGATTGTAAACAACCGCAGTGGCGGCGGCTTAAAAGTCCAAATCAGTTTCCCTGCCAGTAAATAACAAAAGGGCAGCCAACAATGGCTGCCCTTTTGTCTATCTTACGATGCCAAACTGCCGATTTATAAACGACCACGGTACGTAAATGGGAACTTACCTTCTGAGTCCGCCTGATTCGGCAGCCACTTCATTTGCTGAGTTAACTCACTAGGAAACTCACTTTTCGGCTTAAACCACGCGGTGGCGACAAAATTGCGGTTTGACTCTACAGTCACCTTCGCACTGCTCACAACCTGATCGCTATTTTGCTCTGCAGAAATATCAACCTTGCTGTCTCGGCAATTGAACTGGGCGACAATCGGCCCTGTCGCCAACTCGGCGATTGGTGAACCAATCACATCGGTATTCCAGACTAGGCTCCCTTCAGCGGCCTGACAGAATGGTGCAGCATAAGAGTAAGAACGTAAGCTCAGCTCAACTTGACCGTTGAGATCTAGCGGTACGGGTAAGCTCGGTGCTATTTCTAGCACGGAGGTCACCGGCATGGATGCAATCACATTCTCAGCGTAAGGACCACTTGACGCATAACCGACCACTCCACGTCCTTGTAGCTGAATATCACTCCCACGACCAAAGCGAACTTTGGCTTCAAGTTTGGCTGTTAACAGCTGACTCGGCCTCAATTGCCAATTCAATTGGCCGTAGTTTTGGCCATTCCATATCACTTGATTAGCAGAGCCTTGCCATATCGTCCCTTCTACGCCGACTAAACTAAGCTGACTTGGCAGCGGTGCGTATTGGAATAAAAACTGAGCAGGCAGATGCACCAAGGCACTGGTCGACAAGACGCCACCAAGAAACAGGCCAGATAGAATGTTTTTTTTCACGCTTCTACCCTCGGCCAAATTGCAGTCGATTGATTTCTACCATGCCTTCTTGAGCACCTTTATCTAGATCAAGGAAGACAACGCCGATACCGTAGTTTTCCTGTAAGAAAGTCACCCAGTTCATGAACTGATTGAATGGCATAGGCGCAACCCAAACTTGGAACTCATCACCACGAGGCTGGACGCGAATCAATTCAACCTTAAAACGTTGCACGCTTGATGACACCGCTTGGTTGATCGGCAAACCAGAGACACTCTTACCGCCTTGCCCTTTGAGCACAGCGATCTCATCAGCTTTATCTTTTACCCAAGCAAGCAACTGCTTTTCACTTTGAATGCGCATTTGAGCGTTATCCGCTCGGGTCACAACTGGCTGAACAACACCCCAATATAGACCACCGACTAACACTAATAGTGTACAAGCAATCACAAGGCGCTGCTCGCGTTGCGAAATACTCTGCCACCATGCCTGGAAGGAGGCTAATAGATTATTCATACTCACTCCTTACAGTGGTTTTAAAACAAACGAGCCGTTAACATTGCTGCCCGAACGATTGAGCTGCCCTTGCTCAACAGTAAAACGAACACCGAGTAGTTCTGCCGCTTTCTCAAAAGTCTGGAAGTCTTTACTTTGCGCTTGCAAACGTATTTCGTTGCGCCCTTCATCATACTTAAAGCTAGTCAACGTTAGCCCAGGAACCTGTTTCAGTAGTGGTGGCAGCTTAACCATTAAGCTCACTAGAGCGCTACTATCTGCCCCGCCAGACAAACGCTCCGCTTCTCGGTTCATTTCTCGCTTGAGATAACTCACCGTAGGGATTTTGCTTTTACCCGGTAAAGATTGACGGAAGATACGTTCACTCTCTGCACGATAAGCGGCAGCCTGCGCCTCAAAGCGCTGAACTTTAAGTACGTTATCGACCACCACAACCGCAAGCAGAAATACCGCTGCGATTGCCACTTTTTGCCATGTTTTCCAGTGACGACTAAAAGAAGACCTTGGCTTAAATGCACCAGTTAAAAGGTTGATTTTACTAATCAAAGCCTGCTCTGCGAGCAACTGCATCACCAACTTAGGTTCACCATTTTGCCATTGCTGATCTTCAGCCAGTTCTAGATTAGGCAACGCCGAGTAAGCGGTCAGCGGTAAAAAATCCTCATCGCGCTTAACCCAACCTGACTGAGCGATCAGCGCTAACCAATCACTTTCAATCGCCATACCTGAATAAGGTGACTTTTTAAGTAGCCATTGACCGCCAAGTTCTACCGCTGAAATACCCTCGACATCTGGCAGGGCCAACACATCTGGCATCACCTGATATATCTGACAGCCTTGCTCGCGTAAGTCACTCAGCAATTGCTCAAGGAAAGCCCGATCAATCGCACACACTTGCGCTCGCCCTTGAGCTTTGTTTAACACCGAGAAGTGCAACTGATCGACATCTTGGGCTAAATCATCTTCCAATACATACGGCAGCATAGATTCAAACTGACGACTCGCACCGGAAGGAATCTCCATATCCGTCAGCACTAAGCTTTGCGCTGAGATTAATACCAACGTGTGGCGACCTTGGGCATAATTAGCCAATTCAGGCAATGCTGAGCGGTCTGATAACTCACCGCTGGCGATCACCTCGTGTTGTGATTGTGACCAAACTATCCATTGAATAGCTTGCGCCGTATTATTGCTCAGTCGAACGATCAGAAACTCGTTCACCGATACCTCCGAAGCGACGGCGTATTACCGTCGCAGTTTCCTTATTCTCGCTAAATAGCAAGCTACGTACTCTCATTCGAGAGTCGCCGACTAACAATTCAGCATCCAATTCAAAATAAGCACTCGTCACCGCAAGGTAACCTTTGGCATCTTTCTTTTGCTCTTCATTAACGGAAGAGAACTCTTTTTCACTTAAAAAATCATCAATGCTGCCCCAACCATCAAAGGGGCGATTCTCTAGTACCTGTTTAGCCTGATCTAAGCCTAGCGCAGGGTTAAACATTGCCACCAATAACGCAGCTTGCTCCGGCTTTAAGGTGTTCACATTGAGACGAAAATCAGACGTTGGTAGCGCACATATATAAGGGCGCACTTTTTCCATGACCTCGCCAGAAACTTGGTTGATTGCTCTTAGCTCCGAGCCATCTGCCAATAGGCTATTTGCCGCCATATACGCAGGTGACATCGATTCATAAAAGCTGTCTTCGACACCACTGGTCGAATTAACAGAGTTGTCACTATCAACATACTCCCACAGAGACTGGGCGATGGTTTCCGCTTGATAGTTTTCAACCTCAAGCTCTTCTAATAAATGCTGAAAAGCCTCTACCAAGTAAGGCGCTTTATCTGAGCCCGCTGCCACTTCAACATCCGCCAACGCATTGATATTAAAGCACGCTTGCTTATCAACTAAGCGACCCGACAAAGTACCAAAATCAAGCGGATAAGTTTGCTCTTCTAGCGCCCATGGTTGAGACAAGTTAATCGTGTCTGAATCCTTATAGCTTTGCTCAATACCCGCCTTGGCCAACGCTTCTGCGCCCAAGCTATACCAGTATGCTTGCTGATAATTAATCTGGTTGGTTGCGCGTTTAAATTGGCCGAATAAGCGGTCTGACATGGTGGCGGTAATCGTAACCATCACTGCTAGCAACAACAAAATGATGATCAGGGCAACGCCGCGCTGCTTTTTAACCATCATTATCTGACTCCTCACCACCTTCAAGCATGCCACCGGTAGTCAGATATATACGTTCAATTTTACCGTAATCTTTTAGCTTAAGAGTCACCGCCACTGCTTTTGGCAGACGATAATTTTTCTGCCAGTTATCACTCCACTGGCTACCATCGTAGAAACGCATCTCAAACGACTCGACACCATCAAGCAGTGGCATCACCACTCCTTCTTGCCCCGCAGGAGTATCCACATAGCGCCACCAAACTCGCTCAAGTTGATCGTCTTTGATTCGGTAGCCGACCTTACTTACCTCACCACGAGGAAACTGCTGCTGCGGGTTATGCCAGCCCAAACGAGCGAACATCACGCCTTTAGCATCCGAGTCGAGTAAGTAATCTTGCCATTGGATAAGCTTTGCTGAAGCCTCTTCGCCATTGGTGCGTGACTGACGCAGGGCCATTTGACGAAAGTCGTTATCCATAAATACCAGCGCACGCTGCAATGATTTCAATCGTTCACTGCGCTCGAGAGACAACTCATTACTGCGCTGGATTTGATTTAGCACCTGATAAGCACCGACACTTAAGCTGGCAAAAATAGCAATCGCCACCAGCACTTCAATCAAAGTGAAGCCTTGTTGGCCAGAGCGCTTATTTCGGTACATAACTTCTTACCGTCACTATCGGCGACGCTTTGGCACTGGTCGCCACCTTAACATCAAACGCTTGCAGCATATCGCCACTGGTCGACACTGGCTCGACGCTCCAAAACCACTCTCTTTTCGCTAAGGTTTCTTTGCCTTTTTCCTTACGCAGCTTGCCATTAGATAGCATCACCTTTGCCATTTGATTATCGGCTACCATAGCGGCAAAGGTTTTCTCTTCAAGGAAGTTGAGCGTATTAATATGCTGACTCACCGAACGAATCGTGGCAATCGCCGCAGTGGCGAAGATCGCCAACGCAACTAAGACTTCCAGCAAGGTAAAACCACGTTTATTGCTGCTCATCAGACTCTCCTGGGGCAAGCAGAAGAATCTGACCATTTTCTTTTGCTACTATTCGCCACGCATCTTTCTCGGCATCCGAATTTTGTGGGTAAATAGCAATAGAAAATGGCGTCACTTCGCCACTAGACATAATAAAAACTTGTGGAGGAGGAAGACGCTTTTCTTGCTCATTTTCAGCGAACATCTCTTCATCAAAAAGGCTGCCAGGCTCAAACAGACGATCTTTATTAGCCCAAACATTACCGCCCAACACTAGGCTCAACGCTAAGTTATCTTCTAACTCTGTTCGGCTGGTTATATTGGCATTATCCAGGCGCTGCCAACCTTCTGATGTCAGATGAAAAAACTCATACAGTGACTTTTTATCATCAACATGCAGGCCATAATCTCGGCCACTGAGCATCGCTTCTTCATTTAAAAGCTGAACACGGTGATAGAGTGATTGAGCCTGCTGTTTGGCGCCATCTTCTGCATTGACAGGGAGTGTTGAGATAACAGCTACTGATGCTACCGATACCAGTACTAATACCAGTAAAATCTCAAGTAACGTAAAACCAGAGTGATGGCGCATTTTCAATCGAGAAAGCCCTATTACTTACTGAAAGTCTTGAATGTTCCAGTTACCAATATCTGTATTGGCACCTTCACCACCTTCTTGACCATCAGCACCTAAAGTAAAGATGTCCACGCTGCCGTTATCTCCTGGGCTTAGGTACTGGTAGTCATTGCCCCATGGATCATTAGGTAGACGTTTGATATAACCACCGTCACGGTAGTTACGCGGCTCTGGGCTTGAAGGCTTATTGACTAACGCATCTAGGCCCTGATCCGTTGATGGGTAAACACTGTTGTCTAGCTTGTACATATCAAGCGCATTTTCTAACGCAACAATATCAGTAATCGCTTTTTGTTGGTCAGCTTTCTCTTTGTTACCCAGCAAGTTAGGCACAACGAAACTTGCCAAAATACCCAAGATAACCACTACGACCATGACTTCTAATAGGGTAAAGCCTGACTGTTTTTTCATTTTTTTGTTCATTTCTCTCTCCACTAAATCTCTAGCTAGGCTAAAACGGTTATGAACTCATTAAGTTATTCATTTCTAGAATTGGCATCAGTGTCGCCAGTACAATAAACAGCACTAAACCGGCCATAAGCGCAATCAATGCTGGAGTAAATATCCCCAACGCAATATTGACCGTTGATTCAAAGTTCGCATCTTGGTTATCTGCTGCGCGCGTCAACATCCCCTCTAGTTCACCACTCTGCTCACCACTGGCGATCATATGCAGCATCATAGGTGGAAACAGCTTGGTTTGTTCAAGTGCACGACGTAAGCTTACCCCTTCACGAACATTGTCGGCCGCCACTAAGACCTGCTGTTTGACGTAATGGTTCGACATAACATCGACAGCAACGCGCATTCCTTCCAAAATTGGAATCGAGCTCGAGGTACAGATAGACAAAGTACGGGCAAATCGCGAAGTATTTAGGCCACGGGCTATCTTGCCAATCAGAGGCAATGAGATAACTTTACGATCCCAACCAAGGCGAATATTGGGTTTACTGAGGGCAAACTTCACCAAGTAAATCAGGACAAAGGTGGCGATTAACAGCTGTATACCCCAGTTTTGAATAAACTCGCTTGACGCTAATAGGAGCTGAGTCGATTGCGGAAGTTCTTGACCCATTTGGACAAACTGACCAACGATTTTTGGCACAACCGCTGCTAATAAGAAGGCAACAATACACACCGCAAACACCACCAACACAACCGGATAGAGCATCGCTTGCTGTAATTTAGAACGCAACTTCTGACGATTCTCAGCGTAATCGGCCAAACGTTCCAAAACCGAATCAAGGTGACCCGACTTTTCCCCTGCCGAGACCATTGAGCGGAATAGTTCATCGAATATATGAGGAAAGTCTGCCAAGCTGTCAGCTAAGGTATAGCCTTCCGTGACCTTGGAACGCACCGCTAACAGCATGGTACGAATACGCGGTTTCTCTGATTGCTCGGAGACAGCCTTTAAACACTCTTCAAGTGGCATACCTGATTGAACTAAGGTTGCTAGCTGTCGGGTAATGAGCGCTAAATCAGGGGTGCTTAAACCACGTTTAAACTGAAACGTCGCCGGGCTGCTGCTTTGTTGTTTCGCTTTCTGCCTGGTTTCAGTCACTTCAACAGGTATCAGTCCCTGCTCTTTAAGTCTGGCGCGAACCTGGCGGGCATTATCGCCCTCAATCACGCCTTTCTTATTTTTACCTCGTACATCGAGTGCTTTGTATTCAAACGCTGCCATTAGCCTTCCTTGGTCACTCGCATCACTTCTTCAAGTGAAGTAATACCTTGGCGCACTTTATCTAAGCCATCTTGACGAATGCTTGGGGTGCGCTCGCGAATGCTTTTCTCGATCGCCTGCTCACCCGCCTCGCTATGAATCAGCTCTTGTACTTCTTCATCGACCACCAGCAATTCATGAATGCCAGTACGACCTCGGTAACCTTTAAAGTTACACGCTTCACAGCCACAAGCATGATACAAGGTCAGCTCATCTTTCTTCTTCAGACCAAACAGCTTCTTAGTCTCTTTGTCCGCTTCATGCGGCTCTTTACAGTCAGGGCATAAGGTGCGAACCAATCGCTGTGCCAACACACCCAACAGAGAAGAGGAAATCAAAAATGGCTCAATGCCCATATCGCGCAAGCGAGTAATCGCACCAACCGCGGTATTGGTGTGCAAAGTCGACATCACTAAGTGACCCGTCAAAGAGGCTTGGACACCGATTTGCGCCGTTTCTAAGTCACGGATCTCACCCACCATCACCACGTCAGGGTCTTGACGCAGTATTGCGCGTAATCCACGGGCAAAGGTCATATCGACTTTAGGGTTAACCTGAGTCTGACCGATACCATCAATATCGAATTCTATTGGGTCTTCAACCGTAAGAATATTGCGCTCGTTACTGTTAATTTCAGCTAGGCCAGCATATAAAGTGGTCGACTTACCCGAACCCGTCGGGCCGGTCACCAAGATAATACCGTGAGGGCGCTGGATCATCTGACGGAAGGCGTTATGGTTAACCTCCGTCATACCTAAACTGTGCAGGTCAAGACGAGTCGCGTTCTTATCTAAAAGACGCATTACCACGCGCTCACCATGGGAAGAAGGCATGGTCGAAACACGCACATCTACCGCTCGGCCACCAATGCGCAATGAGATACGTCCATCCTGTGGCACGCGCTTTTCCGCGATATCCATCTTAGCCATGACTTTGACTCGCGAGACCAGCAGTGGCGCAAGCTTACGACTTGGCGACAGTACGTCACGTAGCACACCATCAATACGGAAGCGAATCGACAGACTCTTCTCAAAGGTCTCGATATGGATGTCCGATGCACCTTCTTTGATGGCTTCACCAAGCATGGCGTTAATCAATTTGATAATAGGCGCATCATCTTCCGACTCCAGCAGGTCCTCATCTTGCGGTAAATCTTCTGCCAAAGAGAAAAAATCGTCACTATCCGCGCCAATGTCTTCCATCAGCTGACGAGCCTCAGAAGAGTCGCGCTGATACGCTTCGGTCAGTTTGCTATCAAATGCCTCTTTGGTGATTTCTTGCAACGTAAACGGCTGAGCACAAACTCGGTTTACTTCACGCAAAGCATCGACGCAAATTGGCGCAACGTAGAATAACACTAAACCTTGCTCACCTAACTCAAGTACCAACTTGAAGCGATTGGCGAAGCTAAACGGTAAACGCTTGAAATCCGGTGTAACTGCTACATCCATTACTGGCTATCCATCTGGTCAAGGAAAGCTTGAATCTCTATCGGGTGACGAATATCCTCACCGAATTTTGGTAGCACCGGAATATTGGCATCATCCATCAGCTTAAGACCTTGGTCTGCCTTGTAGAGCTGCTCAGCACGAATAAAGTTGTATTTACGCTGGGTGATACCATCCGCTGTCATACCATCACGAATAATGGTTGGCTTGATAAATACCATCAGATTCTTTTTCTCTACTTGGGTACTGGTCGACTTAAATAGATGACCCAAATATGGGATGTCACCCAAGATTGGCACTTTCGACTCACTCTCTTGTGCGCGCTCATCAATCAAACCACCCAAGACAATCATCTGACCATCTTCCACCATCACAGAAGTATTGAGCTGACGTTTAGCAAAACGCACATCGACCGCACCATTGGCGCCCAATACGTTAGACACTTCCTGCTCAATCTTCAGCTGAACTGAGTTACCTTCGTTGATTTGCGGTACCACTTTCAGCTTGATACCGACCTCTTTACGGTCGACAGTCTGGAATGGATTTTCATTGTTAGAGCCCGACGTTGAGCCCGTTAATACCGGCACTTCTTCACCAACAATAAAAGAGGCTTCGCCATTGTCCATTACAGTAATACTTGGGGATGACAGAATGTTGGAATTGGAATCAGTCGACACTGCGCTGATCAGTGCTGTCCAGTCGCCCATCGCTACACTCAGTGCAGCGCCATTAACCCCTTTTAACGCGGAAGCCAGTGTCGAGTAATCTCCTTTTTCAGTGGTTGTTTCATTACGCAGAAACTTACCATTCTGATCGTAAACGGCGGTTGTTTTTGAGGTATCTTTCGCTTCCTCTAGCCCAACCATTACCTGACCAATAGATGCCCCAGTATTGCCATACTGAACCACAGCTCCACTCTCTAACGACCCCCATTGAACACCAAGGTTGATACCATCACCTTCTGACATTTCGACAATCAGAGCTTCGATCAACACCTGAGCACGGCGAATATCCAGTTGAGCAATCACATCTTGCAGCGCACTCATAATATCCGGCGGCGCAGTCAGTACTAATGCATTTGTGCCCGGATGCGCCGCAATTACGACATCACTACGTTGAGCCGAGTTTGAGTTGCTCCCCTGCGACTTCTCTGCTTGAAGATTATCAGAAACCCCTTTTAAGACATCGACTAACTCTTCGGCTTTAGCATATTTAAGATAAACCACGCGGCTGTTACCTTTAGCCGAAGCCATTTCAACATCCAGCTGCTTGATCAATCTACGTAAACGCTGACGCACTTTAGGGTCACCTGAAAGCAAAATTGAGTTAGTGCGATCATCAGCAACCAATTTAGGTTGCAAAAAAGCTGGGGTATTCTTGGCATCCGTGGTTTTGTTTAATGCTTGAACAATACGCACCATTTCTGCTGCGGAAGCATTTTCAAGCTCAACCACTTCAATCTCTTTATCACCCGCTTGGTCGACACGTTTAATGATGTCAGCAAGACGGTTTACCACCGCAGCGCGACCAGTAATCAAGATGATGTTAGCTGGGTCGTAGTGCACTACGTTACCCGCGCCCGCATTGTCGTTTAGCTGACGTAGTAGCGGTGAAAGCTCACGCACAGAAACATTACGCACGGCAACAACACGTGTGACAACCTCATCTCCACTGATGGAGCCATCGCCAACTACAGGTACAGCTGAAGTTTTAGCGTCTTTCGACTTAATGACCTTGAGAATGCCGTTGTCCATCTCAACCACAGCAAAACCATACACTTCTAGTACATTAAGGAAGAAGCTGTAGTACTGTTCTTCAGTCAACATGTCATAGCTGCGTACGTCGACTTTACCACGCACGGATGGATCAACAATGATGGTCTTTTCTAGGTTACGACCAACAATATTAATGAACTCTTGAATGTCTGTACCTTTAAAGCTGGCACTAAAGTCATTAGCCGCCACTATAGTCGGGAACGTCAATAAGCTTCCTGCTAAAAGCCATATGCTCTTTTTAAGCCAATGGTTCACACTTTACTCCTCGAACGACTGCCACTGCGTGCGACACTCTTATAATTCAATGTATATTTCATGCGGCTGACCATTACGTTCTACCGTCAGCGTTAACTCAGTTACTTGAGACAAATTCTTAAAGATTTGACTCATTACCGAGGGGTCTTTTAAATCTAAGCCGTTAATTGACACGGCAATATCACCTTGCTTCAAGCCAACCGACTCAAACAGCGCTTTATCTTTGCCTGGTGACAAGCGATATCCCACTACGTCGCCATCTTTCTTTATTTGTGACATACGCACGTACTGGAAAATCTTTGAACTGTCTTGACGAATCTCTTGGCGAATCTTCTCTAAAGCTTCTGCTGGCACTTGGCTGTGAGTCGAACTTGTCTCTGCTTTACTCTTAAGTGCAGCTTCAGGTTTGCTGTACTTAAGGCCTTCCAGCATCACTGTTTCATTGCGTCCAGAGTTATCAATGATCACGCGATCAGACTGAACTTGAACTAGTTTCGCCCGAGTACCTTCGATCACCTCATTAATGCCATAAGTCGCCTGACGACCACGATTGGCGATCACCGCTAGGCTTTTTCCTGCATTTGAGCTCACCACAGTACCAACTAAGACTACATTGAGACGGCTCTTAGGCGCATCTTGCAGCTTAGGTTGATCCACGACAGGCGCGGTCTGATTTAGCTCACCAAACAGATGACTATTCTGCAGTTCAGAAATATCGATACCGCCTGCGGAATCGCTACCACTCGGAGTCACATTAACTGGACGCCATTGAGATACTGATGGAGTACTCCAGGGCTGCCAAATCATTTGGCCAATAATCCATGCGCTGATCGCCAATAATACAATCATAATGGTATAGCTAGCGCGCTGCTGAACGTGTGGTTCCTTTAACGATTCGCTGAGCTTATATAGTGCTTGGGCACTGTTTTGCTTCACTCACTATCCTTACTATTAGTCTGATGCATTCGTTACACCGTTTAGCTGGTCGATAGCCACTCCAACAAGCTTGTCAGAATTGGTAACTTATTAATAACTTAGCTGATCATTGTATCAGACTATGACACAAGCTAAACGTCAAAGCCTATGTATGAAATTTCACAATACCCTTTTTTTTTGATCTCGCTTGAAAAATGGGGCATCCATCACCATTGTTACTGCATCTATTTGGAATCAAAGATTCATCACCTTAGAGGGCACAAAGCACTATGGGTTCCCAAACCGAAGCAGTAAGACTCGATAAGTGGCTATGGGCAGCGCGTTTTTACAAGACTCGTTCCATCGCTCGAAACATGGTCGATGGTGGCAAAGTCCATTATAATGGCCAGCGCAGTAAACCTAGCAAAGCGGTCGAACTTGGTGCAGTAATCACTCTAAGACAAGGCCACGAAGAAAAAGTTGTGGTGATTGAAAAAATCTCTGACCAACGACGCGGGGCTCCGGAAGCACAACTGCTCTACTCAGAAACCGCAGAGAGTGTAAGCAAACGCGAAGAAAACGCAGCGCAGCGGAAACTTCATGCACATAACCCGAGCCCAGATCGCCGCCCTGACAAGAAGCAGCGCCGCGACATCATTAAATTTAAACACCAATAAGCTCTACCAGATTTACGAGGAATCGCCACATGGCAAGCAATGTTTTGAATCGCTACTTATTTGAAGACCTTTCAGTACGTGGTGAGTTGGTACAGTTGGATGACGCTTACCAGCAAATTATTTCAAGCAAGGAATACCCTGCAGCACTACAAAAGCTGCTAGGGGAGCTATTGGTATCAACAACTCTATTAACCGCGACATTAAAGTTCGAAGGTTCTATCACTATGCAGCTGCAAGGTGATGGTCCGGTATCTCTCGCGGTAATTAATGGCGATCACGATCAGAAGATCCGCGGTGTTGCTCGTTTTGAGGGTGACATCGCCGATGACGCGACGATCCACGACATGATGGGTAAAGGTTACTTAGTGATCACCATCGATCCTAAGAAAGGCGAACGTTACCAAGGTATCGTTGCACTGGAAGGCGATAACCTAGCTGAGGTTCTAGAGGGCTACTTCGCTAATTCAGAACAGCTTAAAACCCGCCTATGGTTACGTACAGGTGAGTACGAAGGCCAAGCACACGCTGCTGGCATGCTGATTCAAGTCGTTCCTGATGGCACTGGTTCACCGGATGACTTTGAGCACCTAGAGCAACTGACTAATACAGTTAAAAATGAAGAGCTATTTAGCTTAGAAGCAAGCAAGCTACTTTACCGCCTCTACAACCAAGAAAAAGTACGCCTGTTTGACCCTCAACCTGTTGAGTTCTTCTGTGGCTGTTCTCGTGAGCGTAGTGGCGCGGCGATCGTGACTATCGATCGCGCGGAAGTAAATGACATTTTGGCAGAGATTGGCTCAATTTCTTTACATTGTGATTACTGCGGCACGAACTATTCGTTCAACTCAGCTGACGTAGAAGAGCTGTTCTCGCACGCAACTTCAGGCGGAAATAAACTGCATTAATTTTTATGGCATAGCAAGCCTGTAATTTACCTTTCAAAAGGCCAGCGCACGCTGGCCTTTTTGTGATCAAAGCCCCGTATTACCTAGCCTCCCCCGTAATAAAACAACCGGTTAATTTTAGACAAACAATAATACTTTTGCCCTAGCGCAAAGCTTTGCGCACACGATAAACTAACCGTACCAATATGTGATGAGTCACTTAAAACCCCAACATGATTACGGGTATTTTTTGAGCTATATCCCTGTTTTCTAAGAGGCCCATTGCTAGCATGGTGAGCAGATAAAAATTAAAAAGTTATTACAAAATCCCTACAAAATATTCCAATAAGGAGCACCTATGACCGTTATGGAACATACTAAGGCTGCAACAATTGATCTTACCAAACACGGGCTTCATAACGTAAAAGAGGTTATTCGTAACCCTAGCTACGAAATGTTGTTCGAAGAAGAGACTCGCGCTGATCTGGAAGGCTACGAAAAAGGCACTGTGACAGAATTAGGCGCTGTTGCTGTTGATACCGGTATCTTTACCGGCCGCTCACCAAAAGATAAGTACATTGTGAAAGATGCAACCACTGAAGAGCATATGTGGTGGACGTCAGATGCAGTAAAAAACGATAACAAGCCAATCGACCAAGCAGTGTGGAATGACCTAAAGACGCTAGTAACAGAGCAACTGTCAGGCAAGCGTGTCTTTGTCATCGACGGATACTGCGGGGCAAACCCAGATACTCGTCTTAGCATTCGTGTGATCACTGAAGTAGCGTGGCAAGCGCACTTTGTGAAAAACATGTTCATCCGCCCAAGCGAAGAAGAGCTAACGACTTTCGAACCTGATTTCGTGGTGATGAACGGCGCTAAGTGTACTAACCAGAAATGGGAACAGCACGGCCTAAACTCTGAAAACTTCACTGTGTTCAACCTAACTGAGCGCATGCAACTTATCGGCGGCACTTGGTACGGCGGTGAGATGAAGAAAGGTATGTTCGCGATGATGAACTACTTCCTTCCTCTGAAAGACATTGCTTCTATGCACTGTAGCGCCAACAAGTGTAAAGAAAACGGTGATGTGGCGATCTTCTTTGGTCTATCTGGTACAGGTAAAACTACGCTATCGACTGATCCGAAACGCGAGCTTATCGGCGATGATGAGCACGGTTGGGATGACGACGGCGTGTTCAACTTTGAAGGCGGTTGTTACGCGAAAACCATCAAGCTTTCAAAAGAAGCTGAGCCAGACATCTACAACGCAATTCGCCGTGATGCGCTACTAGAAAACGTGACGGTTCGCTCTGACGGTTCAATCGACTTCGATGACGGTTCAAAAACGGAAAACACTCGTGTTTCTTACCCAATCGAACACATTGAGAATATCGTTAAGCCAGTATCAAAAGCAGGTCATGCCAACAAAGTGATCTTCCTATCGGCTGATGCATTTGGCGTTCTACCACCAGTCTCTAAGCTGACACCTGAGCAGACTAAGTACCACTTCCTATCAGGCTTTACTGCTAAGCTAGCTGGTACTGAGCGTGGTATTACAGAGCCAACGCCAACCTTCTCTGCTTGTTTTGGTGCAGCGTTCCTAACACTGCACCCTACTAAGTACGCAGAAGTACTGGTGAAACGTATGGAAGCAGCGGGTGCAGAAGCTTACCTAGTAAACACAGGCTGGAATGGCAGCGGAAAACGTATCTCAATTCAAGATACGCGTGCCATCATCGATGCGATCCTAGATGGCTCAATTGAACAAGCTGAAACTAAGCACATTCCTATCTTCAACCTTGAAATACCAACCGCACTGCATGATGTTGACCCAGGAATCTTAGATCCACGTGATACTTACACTGACCCACTACAGTGGGAAAGTAAGGCGAAGGATCTCGCAAGCCGCTTTATCAATAACTTTGATAAGTACACTGACAATGACGAAGGTAAATCATTGGTTGCGGCAGGTCCTCAGCTAGATTAGTGATATCGACAGTAAATGTTTAGCTAAGCCCCTCTTTTGAGGGGCTTTTTGTTGCTTGTAATGCAAAAGTGTTCCAAGCTAGTAACACTGTTCACTATCGGAATGTGGGTTACTGTGAAGAAAGCACTCTTGCTGCTAACACTGATTGTTATCGGCATTATCGCTCTGTCTGCTCTTGGCCTGTATACAGTTATGCAGACGCGCTACGCCACACCATTCGTCAATGCGCTGCTTAATCAGCTCACCCCATACCAAGTGACGGCTACCAAAGCGAGCTACACGCCTCCGCTGCAGTTAACCCTTGAAGACGTTGTTATCGGTCAAGATGATGCGCGCACATCACTGCCTAAACTGACTTTATGGCTCAGCCAGCAACCTTGGCAAAACGGTAAGCTCGCCTTTGACTCGATATTGATTGAGGGAGCAACTCTCAATCTCAAACATACCCAATCCGCCCTACTTTCACAGTTGAGCCTCCACCAGCTCGCTCTAAGAGAGACGGATATTAGCAGTCCAGGTTGGTCGGCGCGCGGCGTCAATCTCCAAATCGAACAACCAAAGTGGCAAACACAGCAGCAACAACTGCCTTTCGGAGATATCCAACTTTCAGCACAGCAGCTCTACATGCATGGAGAAGCGTTAGATAATCTCTTAGTGGATATGCGCTACCAGAATCAAGATAGCACTATCTTTGGCAGCTCCTTCAATTGGCGAGGCGCAAACATTTCAGGCCAAGCAGAGCAGTACCCGCAAGGTTGGTCACTGATCAACGTCACGATTGATAAACTCTCGCTCTCCGAGTCACAGCAAATCAGCCCTTTGCTCACCACATTGGCTAACTTTAATTTGCCGATCTACCACATAAATAGTCTCGATATTCTTAATAGCTCGTTCTCGTACGGTTTGTGGCAATTCAAACATCTCGATGCCTCGATTGAGGCTCTCTCACTCGATAAGCCGTTATGGCAACAACAGCAAGGTTATGCCTCGTTTAATGCTGACAGTATTCGCCACCCGAGCTTAGCGGTATTTTCTCCACGCGCAAAAGTGACCTTTACCCCCAATCAAATTAGCATTGATGAGTTCGACAGTGACTTCAAACAAGGACGAGTACAGCTAAAAGGTAAGCTGACTCCGCAACAGGTGGCGCTCGACCAGCTATCGGTTACTGGCGTGAAATGGCTAGAAGATACTGAGCAACTCGCCCCAACGATGAGAGCATTGCTTTCTCCACTACAGCGCCTTTCGATAGCCAATCTAAAGGTCAACAACACCCAATTAATTCAAGTGGAACATAAGCCTTATTGGCAAGTCTCCGGGCTGACCATAGAAGGAAGTGACCTTACGCTAATCGAGCAAAATAAACTGGGCTTATTTGAAGGGCAATTCGAGCTTAGCGCCAATTCAGCCAGTATTGATAAACTGCTAACCACTCAAGCGCATGTCAGTGCTTTTGCTAATCAACGTAAGTTTACCTTGGAGCGCGCATTTATTCCCCTAGAACAGGGCTATATTGAAGCAAATGGGACATGGGATAGAAGCAGAGTCAGTGCACCTTGGCAATTTTCCATTCATGCCGATGGAGTTCCCCTCGACCAATACCACCTGCAACAGTATTTGCCTTTTGCACTTTCTGGCGCGGCCGAAGTTGAAGTTGAGTTAGATGGTTTATCTGGCGACTACTCGATGTTGTCACACAGCTTATCAGGACAGGTGACTGCCTACTTGCGCCAAGCTAGCCTTGAAGCAAAAAGTATCGATGGAGAGCAGAGCTACCAGCAGAAGCTTGACCTTGATGAGATTCAACTTAAGGCCGATCGAGGACGCATTGCCGTTCACTCAAGCAAAGGAGCTACGCAGCTTGCAGGGGAAATGGATCTAACCAAGCCTCAGTTTGCTACTCTACTACTTAAATCTGAGCAGCCTTGCTTACAGCTTTGGTCCGATCTAATTAATGGGGCAAATGTGATTAAAGCAACCTGTGACACTCCAAAGCATACTGAACCTAAAGCGCCACAGGTAGAAGATGATCAGGATTCTGAGCCCGAGTCAGGACCAAGTACCACTTTATAATCTGGGATCAGCATATAAGTGCCGATAAACTCGACCGCCGCTTGATCGCCGCTGTAGATAGTCACATGGATAACAATCCGTGCTTTACGCCCTGATGCTAAGCGATCCAAGTCACCACTGATACCGTCTAAAGAGGTCGATGCAACTGGGTTTTGGGTGACAGGTTGGCGATAACGAATCTGGCTATCTGCTAAGACAATATCACCACTTAGGTTACGTTCTTTCATCAACAGCCAAGTCATCCCCCAGCCAGTCAATGTAGCAAGGGTAAAAGCAGAGCCGGCAAACATGGTGTTATGTGGGTTCAAGTTCGGGTTAAGCTGGGCGCTACACTCAAACTGATAACCTGTGTACTGGTTAATCTTAATCCCCATCTTGTCGCTGATCGGAATTTGGTGCTCCCAACGCTCTTGTAGTTCGGTACACCACTCAGGTTTGCGCAGTACATTGGCCATTGGGTCAAGTTGCTTGACCATCTGCTGGTGTCTTACTGGGCCACGCTCATCGGTTAATTCACCGCGACGTTCAAAACCATTCTTTTCATAAAATGAAATCGCGTCCTCACGGGCGTTACACACCAAACGCTTAGCACCCTCTTGGCGCGCTAACGACTCCAGAGCAACAAGCACTAATGATCCCATCCCCTTACTGCGTCGGTTGCCTTTTACCGCCATAAAACGGATTTGACCTTCACTGTCAGGGGTAATGTATAAGCGACCTATCGCCATTGGTCGGCCACGTCCATCAACAATCATCCGATGAAGTCCCATCGGATCGTATTCGTCACGTTCTGAGCCAATTGGCATACGCCAAGGCTCTCTTAGCATTTGCCAACGAAAGTGATAGTACTTGTTGAGTTGTTTTTCTGTCTTCGGCGTAATCAGCTTAAACATGTAAATCCTTTTCTAGAAGTATAAAACCTCTCTGCTAGCCTTGTAATTATACTTGCAACCAGAAGGTCACGGGGCCATCGTTGACCAAAGAAACTTTCATATCCGCGGCAAAGCGGCCACGTTGAGTGGGTAGCACGTCAGCACAACGGTCAGCAAAGTACTCATATAAACGCTCGGCATCCGCCGGATGGGCACCACGAGAGAACCCTGCGCGCGTACCTTTCTTAGTATCCGCTGGCAACGTGAATTGAGAGACAACCAACACTTTCCCCTCAACCTGTTTAACGTTGAGGTTCATCTTGCCTTCTTCATCACCGAATACACGATAAGTGGTGACACGTTCCATCAGACGTTTCGCTTTCGCTTCATCATCGTCCTTCTCAACGCCCAACAGCACCAGTAGACCTTGGCCGATCTCGCCAACCACTTCACCATCTACACGAACTGCTGCTTCACTTACTCTCTGAATCAGTGCAATCACTGCCTTTTCCTTCTACTTGCTGTGTTTTTAAACTTTCCGCAGAGTGTACCATTTCTTCACACTCGCACCACTGTTCCCTTTCCCCCAGGGTAGCCGTTACTTCGGCACCAATAAGTACAATCAACCAACACAAGTATACCCATACGAATAGGATCGGTATCGCTGCTAAAGCGCCGTAAATCAATTGATATGATGGGAATTGAGTGATGTAGGCAGCAAAGCCTTTCTTACTTGCCTCGAACAGAAGCGCTGCGACAATCGCACCAATTAAGGCATGTGAAATACGCACCTTCTTGTTTGGTACCAATAGATACAAGCCGACAAAAGCAAACAGCGACAATAAAAACGGAAGCCAACGTAATAGCAGGTTATAAACACCTGACACCGTTTCGCTTTCAAGAATTTTGAGTGACGTGATATATGATGTCGCTACAATACTGGCTCCGACTAATATTGGCCCAAGCGTTAGTACCATCCAGTAAATTGAAAAAGAAATGACTGCGCGGCGCTTTTTCTTCACCCGCCAAATATAGTTAAGGTTTTTATCAATGTTGGAGATCAGCATCAACGCTGCAACAAACAGAAAGCCAGCCCCAACAGTGCTCATCTTGCCAGTATTTGATACAAACTCAAGCAGCGCCCCTTTTACCGCATCTCCCGCAGCAGGAACAAAATGCGTAATGATAAAATCTTGGATTGCATCGCCAGCATTTTCAAAGACGGTGATTGAAGATAACACCGAGAATAAAACCGTCATCATAGGAACAATCGAGAGCAACGTAATATAAGCCAAATAGCCTGCATTAACACTGACTCTATCATGATTCGTTCGGCTCAATAGATAGCGACTAAATAGCATACTCTGTTTGAACAATGACTCGATTTTCAACTTGAACCTCCCTATTAACTCCGTCATCCTAACATTCTAATTCAAAAGGAATCCATCATGCCGTACTTACTAGACATTGTATGAGCAATTTTATCCTCACAGCATGCCATCTACGATAAAACAAATAAGCTACCACAAACGAAACCTTATAATGGTTTACGTTAAAGATGCAAAATAGTCACTACAAGCATTGACTAGCGCCCTTAACGTTCTTTTTACACTAACCAAGGTGAACGGTAGTGAATTTGAAATGATTAATGACCAGATTTACAACAAGTAACAAAACAATAAAAAATCAGCCCATGTTACATGTTATTGCTGCGATTACTGAGTCGATAAATGTCTAGAACGCCAAAATCAGGAGTAACTCAATCGATGCTACCTATCATCATCACTGGCGGGCCAGGTGCAGGTAAAACTACACTGATCGATGCACTTAGTGCCAATGGCTATCAGATTTTTGCCGAAGCCTCTCGCCAGTTAATCGAAGAACAAAGCCAATTAACCAATGGCGTCTTACCTTGGCTTGATCTACCAGGGTTTGCTCGTTTATGCCTTGCCACGATGGCAGAGCAGAAACATCAAGCGAATCAATTTGAGGTGGCGTTTCTCGATCGTGCGATTCCTGATATTTGCGGTTACTTGCAACAAGCAGGGCTAGAAATAGAACCTTGCTACCGAACAGAAAGCAAAGGCTATCATCGACAAGCTTTTTTCTGTCACCCAGAGCGCAGCATCTATGTTCAAGATGAAGTAAGACCCTATCCGTTTAAAGGTGCTGTAGCGATTCACAACGCGTTAGTCGCGGTTTATCAACAGCTAGGCTTTGAGGTGGTTGAAGTACCTTTTATGGCGTTAGAAGAGCGCGTCCGCTTTATCGAGCAGGCTCTCGAACTCTAGCAAAGATAGCCTCTTATATAACAAAAGCCCCGAGCAGTATCACTACTCGGGGCTTTTTTATCTAGGCGCTAAAATTATTTAGCGTTACGTGCTTCACGCTTACGATCGCTTTCCGTTAGGAACTTCTTACGGATACGGATGCTTTCAGGTGTTACTTCTACTAGTTCGTCATCATCGATGAACTCTAATGCTTGCTCAAGAGTCATCTTGATTGGCGGAGTAAGAACCTGTGCGTCATCAGTACCAGATGCACGAACGTTGGTTAGCTGCTTGCCTTTTAGTACGTTTACGGTTAGGTCGTTATCACGGCTGTGGATACCAACAACCATGCCTTCGTAAACTTCTACACCGTGGCCGATGAACATACGGCCACGTTCTTGTAGGTTAAATAGCGCGTTTGTTAGCGCTTTACCCATACCGTTAGAGATTAATACACCGTTGATACGTTGACCGATCTCACCACCTTTGTGTGGACCGTAGTGATCAAACGTATGGTAAAGAAGACCAGAACCTGATGTCAATGTCATGAACTCAGTTTGGAAACCAATCAAACCACGAGATGGCATGATGAAGTCCATACGTACACGGCCTTTACCATCTGGAGACATGTCAGTCAGCTCACCTTTACGTAGGCCGATGTTCTCCATGATGCCACCTTGGTGCTCTTCCATAACGTCGATCGTTACAGTCTCGAACGGTTCCATTAGCTGACCATCTTCTTCTTTAATGATTACTTCTGGACGAGATACTGCTAGCTCAAAGCCTTCACGACGCATGTTTTCGATCAGGATAGATAGGTGAAGTTCACCACGACCTGATACGCGGAATTTGTCTGGATCGTCAGTTTGCTCTACGCGTAGTGCAACGTTGTGAACCAATTCTTTCTCAAGACGCTCAAGGATGTTACGTGACGTTACGAACTTACCTTCTTTACCCGCAAACGGAGAAGTGTTTACTTGGAACGTCATTGTTACTGTTGGTTCGTCAACAGACAGTGCTGGTAGCGCTTCAACTTGGTTCTGCGCACAGATAGTGTCAGAAATTTTCAGTTCGCCAAGACCTGTAATCGCGATGATGTCACCAGCATTCGCTTCAGAAACTTCGTGACGCTCAAGGCCTAGGTAGCCCATTACTGTGCCCACTTTACCGTTGCGAGTCTTACCGTCAGCACCGATCACTGTTACCTGTTGGTTTGGCTTAACGCTACCACGAGTTACACGAGCAACACCAATAACACCAACGTAAGAGCTGTAGTCTAACTGAGAAACTTGCATCTGCAGTGGACCATCAAGGTCAACATTTGGTGCATCAACAACATCAACGATAGTTTGGAATAGTGGCTCCATGTTCTCGCCAGTTTCGCCTTCTTCAAGCGCTGCCCAACCGTTTAGTGCTGAAGCGTAAACGACTTTAAAGTCTAGCTGTTCATCAGTTGCACCTAGGTTGTCGAATAGGTCGAATACTTGATCCATAACCCAGTCAGGACGAGCGCCAGGGCGGTCAATTTTGTTGATTACAACGATTGGCTTAAGGCCGTGAGCAAATGCTTTCTGCGTTACGAAACGCGTTTGTGGCATAGGGCCATCAACTGCGTCAACGATAAGTAGCACAGAGTCAACCATCGACATGATACGCTCAACTTCACCACCGAAGTCCGCGTGTCCCGGAGTATCTACGATGTTGATGCGGTAGTCATTCCAGTTAATTGCTGTGTTCTTAGCAAGAATGGTAATACCACGCTCTTTTTCGATGTCGTTTGAGTCCATGACTCGCTCTTCAGCTTCGCCGCGAGACTCTAAAGTACCTGATTGTTGTAGTAGTTTATCAACCAGTGTAGTTTTACCGTGGTCAACGTGCGCGATGATCGCGATATTTCTTAAATTATCAATCTGTGGAGTAGCCATGGATTTGATTCGCTCGATATAGGTAGCCCGCCGAAAATCTCAGCGAACTTATTTGATTAAAAAAACGGCCATAATGTACCAGATTTTAGCGAAAAACCCAGAAATATGTGATCTGATTCGCTACTTTTGCGAAGTTAATTTATTGATGAAACGCAAGCTGGCTCCGAGTAAGGAGAAATCCTCATTGACATCATGGGCAAAACTCGGCTGAATGGAATCGATTTTGTTTACTATTGGTGCATAACCACACCAACGCACCATTTAAGTGCAAAGCAAGATCATTTTGGTGCAAAATAGTGCACCTCTCTTACACATAGCCCGCTAATTTATTGAAAATTAATGGAATAATTTTTTGGCACGGTTTTGGCTTTAGTAAAATCAGCATCGATTAATACGATTGAAATGAAATTAATCAATGCTGGATTTATTTCAAATCACGCTAATACCGAATTAATAACACTGGAGGTTATCCAAGATGTCAGTAGAAAACGTTCTATCGCTGATCCAAGAAAACGAAGTTAAGTTTGTTGACCTACGCTTTACTGATACTAAAGGTAAAGAGCAGCATATCTCTATACCTTCTCACCAAGTTGACGCAGACTTCTTCGAAGAAGGTAAGATGTTCGATGGTTCTTCTGTTGCTGGCTGGAAAGGCATCAACGAATCAGACATGGTAATGATGCCTGACGCATCATCAGCGGTTCTTGACCCATTCACAGAAGATGCAACACTAAACATCCGTTGTGACATCCTTGAACCTGCAACTATGCAAGGTTATGACCGCGACCCACGCTCTATCGCTAAGCGCGCTGAAGACTTCATGCGCTCTACTGGTGTTGCTGACACTGTACTTATCGGTCCTGAGCCAGAGTTCTTCCTATTTGACGACGTTAAGTTCGCAACTGACATGTCTGGTTCTTTCTTCAAGATTGACGACGTGGAAGCAGCTTGGAATACAGGCTCTGACTACGAAGAAGGTAACAAAGGTCACCGTCCTGGCGTTAAAGGTGGTTACTTCCCAGTAGCTCCAGTTGACTCTTCACAAGACATCCGCTCTGCAATGTGTTTAATCATGGAAGAGATGGGTCTTGTTGTTGAAGCGCACCACCACGAAGTTGCGACTGCGGGTCAGAACGAAATCGCGACTCGCTTTAACACGCTAACGACTAAAGCGGATGAAATCCAAATCTACAAGTACGTTGTACACAACGTTGCTCACGCATTCGGTAAAACAGCGACATTCATGCCTAAACCACTAGTTGGTGATAACGGCTCTGGTATGCACGTTCACCAATCTTTAGCAAAAGATGGCGTTAACCTATTCGCTGGTGACAAGTACGGCGGCCTATCTGAAATGGCTCTGCACTACATCGGTGGTATCATCAAGCACGCTCGCGCAATCAACGCATTTGCAAACCCATCAACTAACTCGTACAAGCGTCTTGTACCAGGCTTCGAAGCACCTGTTATGCTTGCTTACTCGGCACGTAACCGCAGCGCTTCTATCCGTATCCCAGTGGTACCAAGCCCTAAAGCGCGTCGTATCGAAGTTCGTTTCGGTGACCCAGCGGCTAACCCATACCTGTGTTTCGCAGCAATGCTAATGGCTGGTCTTGACGGTATTAAGAACAAGATTCACCCAGGCGAAGCGATGGATAAAGACCTTTACGATCTACCAGCTGAAGAAGCAGCAGAGATCCCAACAGTGGCTTACTCACTAAAAGATGCTCTAGAAGAGCTAGATGCTGACCGTGAGTTCCTAACTGCTGGCGGTGTATTCTCTGACGACTTCATCGACTCATACATCGGTCTGAAATCTGAAGATGTAGAGAAAGTAAACATGACAACTCACCCACTAGAGTTCGAACTTTACTACTCTGTATAATCGATTTTCATTGCTAACATTCGATCGTGTTGCATGAATTTAAGGCTCGCCTCGCAGGCGAGCCTTTTCTATTGTCCTAAGTAAAAGCGCCCCTGCTAGTATCTTGTCTTCACAACATGAGGGCGAACAATGCAAGTCACCAGTTTCTTGGGGGTTATCGCACTACTGTTTAGTGCACAGTCAAACAGCCAAACTATCTACACTTGGACCGACCAAAACGGCATTTTGCACTTCGACGATGCGCCAAATCATAACCAGGCTCAAGCTATCGAATTGCCCAACCTTGAACAGCCCGCTCCTCATCAGTTAGAAGCCTCTCAGCAAGCAGCACAACCACTTCAAACTCAAGCGCTCACGGCTAAGCCCCTGTCGATCACCATCACCACCCCTAACAACGATGAAGCGCTAAGAAGCAATAGTGGTGCAATCACGGTACAAGCAGTGTTAAGTCGTGAGTTAATCGCGGGAGAACTGCTGCAATTAACCCTCAATGGCGCAAAATATGCCGCGCCGACAACAAACCCGAACTGGCAGTTAAAAAACATCGACCGCGGTTCACACTCATTTGTTATTCAATTAGTTAGGGACGGCAAGCTTATTGCATCGTCTCAAACTATTACGGTGCATTTACAACGCTCAACAGTGAAACCCGTGTCGATAGCCCCGAAAGCTTGAGGCATCTCACTATTTCACTTCAGTTCTATTGTTGAATGCGCCATACTTGAAAAATGACTTGCACCAACTTAGTGCAAAGGACTTCAAGGATAGGGTAAGGCAGTGGATAGCGATCTAAACAATATTATTTTAAATCACCAAGTCACTTCGATTTTAATCATGAATGAATCGTTGCAGGTGAAGTATGCCAATCCAGCGGCAGAACAGCTTTTCTCTCAAAGTGCTAAGCGAATTACCGAGCACCCACTGTCGCACCTCATTCAACACGCCTCTATGGACCTCGCTTTACTTTCTCAGCCGTTACAAAGCGGGCAAAGTATCACAGATAGCGACGTGACTTTTGTTGTCGATGGTAAGCCACTGATGCTTGAGGTCACGGTAAGCCCGATAGAGTGGAATAAAGAGTTAATGCTGTTGGTCGAAATGCGAAAAATCGGTCAGCAGCGTCGCCTTAGCCAAGAACTCAACCAACATGCACAGCAACAAGCGGCCAAATTGTTGGTCCGTGGTTTAGCACATGAAATAAAAAACCCGCTCGGTGGCTTAAGAGGTGCCGCTCAATTGCTGGAAAGAACGCTGCCTGATCCTAGCCTCACTGAATATACCCAAATCATCATCGAGCAAGCCGATCGACTCCGAGCCTTGGTCGATCGACTACTTGGCCCACAAAAACCCGGGCAGAAGAAGCAGGAAAACTTGCATCTGATCTTAGAGAAAGTTCGTCAACTGGTCGATTTAGAGGCCAATCAAAGCATCGAAATTGAGCGAGACTACGATCCGAGCTTACCTGACATCTTAATGGATGCGGCGCAAATTGAGCAGGCGCTACTCAACATAGTAAGTAACGCTGGGCAAATTTTGCGAGATCAAGATAATGGCCAGATCACCATTCGCACCAGAACGGTGCATCAAGCCAATATCCACGGTCAACGTTGCAAACTCGCCGCTCGTATCGAAATTATCGATAACGGACCGGGCATTCCTGCGGATCTACAAGATACCCTTTTCTACCCAATGGTCAGTGGGCGAGAAGGTGGCACAGGGCTAGGTTTATCCATCGCCCAAAACCTTATCGACCAACACCAAGGTAAGATCGATGTCGAGAGCTGGCCTGGTAGAACAACATTCACAATATATTTACCAATTTAATTTGACGTTATTGGCATTGCCGGAAGGAAGAGACTATGAGTAAAGGGTATGTTTGGGTTGTTGATGACGACAGTTCCATTCGTTGGGTGATGGAGAAAACGCTCTCATCAGCCAATATAAAATGTGAGACCTTCTCGGACGCAGAAAGCGTGCTGATGGCGCTCGAACGTGAAACTCCCGATGTACTCGTCTCTGATATTCGCATGCCGGGAATGGATGGCTTGGAGCTGTTAAAACAAGTCAACGACCGCTCTCCTGAACTGCCAGTGATTATCATGACGGCGCACTCCGACCTTGATGCTGCAGTAAACGCCTACCAAAAAGGCGCATTTGAATACCTACCTAAACCTTTTGATGTTGATGAAACACTGACACTGGTCGAACGCGCGATCGCTCACAGCCAAGAGCAAAAACAAGGTCAAGCCTCATTGGCAGAAGAGGACTACACCCCTCCTGAGATTATTGGTGAAGCGCCGGCAATGCAGGAAGTATTTCGTGCCATTGGCAGGCTGTCACGCTCTTCCATCTCTGTGCTCATTAATGGTGAGTCTGGTACGGGTAAAGAGTTGGTCGCCCATGCGTTGCATCGCCATAGCCCAAGAGCCAGTAAACCCTTTATTGCTCTTAATATGGCAGCAATCCCAAAGGACCTGATCGAGTCTGAACTTTTCGGCCATGAGAAAGGCGCATTTACTGGAGCGAACAGCGTCAGGCAAGGGCGCTTTGAGCAAGCCAATGGCGGCACGCTTTTCTTAGATGAAATCGGTGATATGCCCCTAGACATTCAAACTCGGCTGTTAAGGGTACTCGCCGATGGGCAGTTTTATCGTGTTGGCGGCCATTCACCGATCAAAGTGGATGTACGAATCGTAGCCGCGACTCACCAAAATCTTGAAAAGTTGGTGCATAAAGGTGGCTTCCGCGAAGACCTATTTCACCGTTTAAATGTGATTCGCATTCAGATCCCAGCACTGCGTGAGCGTAAGCAGGACGTTGAAAAGCTAACATTACACTTCTTAGCTCTGGCTGCGGAAGAGTTAGGGGTCGATGTTAAAACACTCCACCCATCAACAGCTGACACACTGACTCAACTTAATTGGCCTGGTAACGTTCGCCAGCTAGAAAACATCTGCCGTTGGCTAACCGTTATGGCAAGTGGTAGTGAGGTACTTCCAAGCGATCTCCCGCCGGAACTTTTCGAAGAGAAAGCTGCAGGAGAACAAACTGTTTCAGGAACGTGGCAGCAACAATTGGCAAGTTGGGCGAGAAACTCGCTGACTCAGGGCGATACAGAGCTTCTCTCTTACGCACTTCCTGAATTTGAACGTATACTTTTGGAAGCGGCACTAGAACATACCAATGGCCATAAGCAGGATGCAGCAAAGGTTTTAGGTTGGGGGCGAAACACGCTAACGAGAAAGCTAAAGGAGCTTTATTAATTAGTAACTAACTCAACACCAATCAAGCTCGTTAGTAATAATAGGTAATGTTTACTCTATTTGAGTTAGAGCGAGATTACCTATTTTTTAACCAAAAGCCTCGATTGCATTTACCATAAAAGATACAACATAAAGCACGGTAACAATAGAAGCTATTTATGTCAACGACCACACAAATCACGCTAAGAACCGCGGTTGTACTGCCTTTTGTAATGATTTTCATCATTACTATCGGGGTTATAGTGATTGTCCAGAAGCATAGCTATGAAGAGATGGTCGTTGATATTAGTGACAAGCAATTATCAGCCTTAACCAATAACGTCACCCTTGAATTAAATCGCTTTCTAAATGAACCCTTTCAAGCAAGCTTGGCGCTAAGCCACTCGATTAGCTTCAACCGCCTCTACCAACAAGGTGATACCAGTGACATTGAACGCTACTTCCTGACATCATTTCGCTCACTCTATCATTCTATCCCGCAATTGGATGTTATTGGATTTGGTGGTGAGGGAGCTGAGTATATTGGTTTTAGGAAAGAGCCAAACAAAGCTTACACCTTGATGGTTCAAGATGACCGAACAGATCAGAGCTTAGTCATTTATCGTGGTCAGACTATCAGTCAAGATATACGTTCGGTGATCAATGGCTATGACCCTCGAATCCGTCCTTGGTATGCCCCTGTGGCAAAAAGTCTCACACCTATGTGGTCGTCCATTTATGCCAACGCAGATGAAAGACAAGAAATTACCTTATCCGCCCTAACTCCGGTATTTTATGACCAAAACTTCCAAGGTGTAGTTGTCACAGACGTCAAAATTGATACCTTCAATTTATTTCTAAAAGATCTGCAACAGCAGACTAATGCTGTTATTTACCTTGTGGACGACAAGAAAAGATTGGTTGCCCACTCAACTAATGGCACTGTTGTTTCTTGGGGAACGCCTTTTAGCAAAAAAGGCGAGCGTCTCCTAGCAAGCGAAAGTGCTAATCCCATAGTAAAAGCCAATGCTAAATACTCTCAAGCCAATGAACTTTATTCCCAAGATGGCTTTCAACGCTTCGCGCTCGAAATAAATAATCAGCGCTACTTTAACCATTTTACTCCCTATGTGGATGAGCACGGCCTTAAGTGGTATATCGGTGTTGCGATTTCAGAGTCTGACTTGCTTGGTAAGCTACCAGAAAGCCAAAGAAACAGTTGGATTATTGGTATCATCGCCAGCCTAATTGGTATTGCATTGGGTTTATTTGCTTTCAACAGAGTCGTGGCACCAATCACTTCAACCGCGAGTGCAGCAAAGCATCTTGCCAAAGGGGACTGGGAAAGCTGCATGCCTCAGCCGGGCAATATCTACGAAACAACCATGTTAGTGTATGCGTTTAATGAAATGGCCAATAACCTCAAGGCCTCATTCCGCGCCCTGCGTTCCCAATTGCTTTATGACTCTCTAACTAAGCTATATAGCCGAGAAGGCCTTATTGATAGCTGTGATAAGCTTCCAACCCTCAATGGCTCTTTGATGCTAGTCGGCATCAAGAAGTTTCGTGATATCAATGACAGCCTAGGGCACTACAAGGGTGACCAGCTGCTCATCAACATTTCTCAGCGATTACATTCCATTTATTCCGAAGATCACTATCTAGCCAGAATAGGCGGCGATGAATTCGCCATCTACACACCAAAAATGCAAACAGAACAAGATCTGATTCTTGCGGCCAACCGTATTCATCAAGTGTTTGCTTCCCCTTTTATCATGGGACAAGATAATGTCGTCATAAGCGTATCTATTGGGGTGGTCGAAAGTGGTCCTGATTTCAATATGACGTTATGGCTACGCAATGGCAGTATTGCTCTAAGCAATGCCAAAAGAGAACTGTCGAATATCAGCTTCTATCGCCCTGAAATGGCAGACATTTCACGCAAACGCACCTTGATGGTCGCGAAAATTAAAGACGCGATTGAACACCAAGAATTTGTCCCCTTTTATCAGCCTTTAATTGACCTTAGCAGCGGTGAGGTAATCGGAGCTGAAGCGCTGGCACGTTGGTTGTCGCCTTCTTCTGGGCTTATTTCTCCATTGGAGTTTATCCCAATTGCAGAAGAGAGCGGCTTAATCGAAGCGGTTGGAGAGCAAATTCTGCTACAAGCGTGTAATGACACGGTACGAGGCATTAAAGAAGGCAAATGGGACTCTGGCTTTCACATGCACGTCAATGTATCGGTGAATCAACTTTCTCAGCCAGATTTCATCTCAACATTGCAAAAAATACTGACTCAATCAACATTAAAACCAACCAATCTAACCTTAGAGGTCACTGAGTCACGCATTGTTGATAACGATCCGGTGATCTTACAAAACATGCAAGCAGCAAGGGACTTAGGCGTTCATATTGCCATTGATGACTTTGGTACTGGTTATAGTTCTCTGGCGTATTTACATAAACTGCCATTTGACTGCATCAAGATCGATCGTACATTTGTTGATAAACTCTCACCACAAGACTTAGATACTTCGATTGTTGCTGCAATCATTAACATGACACGGGGTATGAAAGTCACCTTAGTGGCAGAAGGTATCGAAACGTCAGAGCAAGCTCAAATGCTGACTCAGATCAACTGCCAACAAGGGCAAGGTTTTCTATACAGCCGACCAGTTCCATTCGATGAATGGCCAACAGATTTGGTTAACATGAAATAAAAACCAACATATATGGTTGGTTTTATGCTCTTAATCTACTGACACTTCTATCTTTGATTCTTATACTTAGCTCAATTCATTTAATTGGAACGACGATAATGATAACCAAAAATCTTCCTCTCACAGATTTGCACCGTCACCTTGATGGTAATATCCGCACAAAAACAATCCTAGAATTAGGTCAGAAGTTTGGTGTTGCTCTACCTGCTTACGATGTTGAGTCTCTGACTCCACACGTTCAAATCGTTGAAGCGGAGCCATCACTTGTTGCGTTCCTTTCAAAGCTAGACTGGGGGGTTGCTGTACTGGGTGATCTCGACGCTTGTCGCCGTGTTGCTTACGAAAACGTTGAAGACGCGCTTAACGCTCAAATTGATTATGCTGAGCTGCGTTTTTCTCCATACTACATGGCAATGAAACACAAGCTTCCAGTTGCAGGCGTCGTTGAAGCGGTTGTAGATGGCGTCCAAGCAGGTATGCGTGACTTTGGTATCCAAACGAACCTAATCGGCATCATGAGCCGTACATTTGGCACAGACGCATGTCAGCAAGAGCTAGATGCAATCCTGACGCAAAAAGATCACATTGTTGCCGTTGACCTAGCTGGTGATGAGCTTGGTCAACCAGGCGATCGCTTTGTTAAACACTTCGCACAGGTAAAAGACGCAGGTCTAAACGTAACGGTACACGCTGGTGAAGCTGCTGGCGCAGAAAGTATGTGGCAAGCAATTCAAGAGCTAGGTGCAACACGTATCGGCCACGGTGTTAAAGCTATCCACGATCCTAAGCTAATGGATTACTTGGCAGCAAACCGCATTGGTATTGAGTCATGTCTGACTTCTAACTTCCAAACTAGTACCGTTGAGTCACTCACCAACCACCCTCTTAAGCAGTTCCTTGAGCACGGTGTTCTAGCATGCATAAACACTGATGACCCAGCAGTTGAAGGTATTGAACTTCCTTACGAATACGAAGTTGCAGCACCTCAAGCAGGTCTATCTCAAGAGCAAATTCGTCAAGCTCAAATCAACGGCGTTGAACTGGCGTTCATCTCTGATGAAGAGAAGCAAGCACTGCGCGATAAAGTAGCGAACCGCTCTTAAGCCAGTGGAGCTCATCCCAAAATTAATGGGTGATTGTTAGTAAAAAGCCGACACGCAATGAGTGTCGGCTTTTTCATATCTATTGGCTACCAAACTTACTCTGCATAAACTCAATAAATGCCTGCAAACGTTTAGGCTGATACTTGTCGCGATGATAAATGGCATAAAGCGGCACCGAGTCAACTTTCCAGTTACCCATTATTGGTACTAAAGAACCTTGCTCAACTTCATCCATACAGTACATTGCAGGTACGCGGATAATACCATTACCCTGCAACGCACCAGCAACGAGCGCCCGCCCATTCTTGCATACTAGATGTGCTGATACCGAAACTTCATAACGACTCCCATCTGTCTGATGCTGGTAGCTCCAACGAGTTACTGAACCACGTAAAATCCTATGCTCTAATAGTTGTTTCGGGTGCTCAGGTTCCCCATAAGTCGCTAAGTAGTCTGGGCTGGCTAGGGTCACCATTGCAATATCACTCAGGTGACGGCCAATAAAGTTCGCGTCTTCGAGTTTTCCCATTCGAAAAGCGATATCAAACTGATCTTCAATCAAGTCGATACGTGGGCTAGAGAAATCTATCTCTACGGTAATATCCTGATGTTGGCGCATAAATTGACCAACATAATTGGCAACGACATCCTCTCCTAAAGGACCGCCAACGCTGTTAATTCGAATATGACCTTGCACCTGCTCAGTATCATCAACCGCAGCTAACAAAGCTTGCTCTACCTGCATCAGTGCCGACTCACATTGCTTATAAAAGCGATCCCCTGCGTAGGTTAATTTCAATGATCGCGTTGTCCGGGTAACTAAACTCACGCCCATGCGAGATTCCAAGGCAGAGATCTGACGAGATACATGAGAGCGAGAAACGTTAAGTGCTTCCGCAGCCTTAGTGAAGTTACCAAGCTGGGCAATTAACACAAAAGAGCGAATATCTGCGAGGTTTACGTTATTAATCATCAGCAACTGCATTAGAGGTGTTTTTTATAGCATACCAAAGATCGCTATAAGACTTAGCCATAAAACGCAAAAAGCCCGTTGCATTAGCAACGGGCTTAAACAATGAAAAAAACCTCGCTATTTCGAGCGAGGCTTTTCAATGTGGCGGAGAGATAGGGATTTGAACCCTAGATACGCTATTAACGTATGCCGGTTTTCAAGACCGGTGCTTTCAACCACTCAGCCATCTCTCCACAAATTGTCATCGTCAGATTAGTACACTGATGATGTGGTTACACGTATACACGGGTAACAATATTTAAAGCCTGGCGATGTCCTACTCTCACATGGGGAAGCCCCACACTACCATCGGCGCTAATTCGTTTCACTTCTGAGTTCGGCATGGAATCAGGTGGGTCCAAATCGCTATGGTCGCCAAG